>CADBUP010000204.1 GCA_902797885.1 uncultured Ruminococcus sp. | reverse complement strand
CTGTTATTACCACAGAAGTAAGAGATAGCGGTAATCATGCTCTATCTGATTCCTTTAAACTTGGTAAGGGAGACAATATTGCTTTTGCTGTAACAGGTCAAGGTACATCAAGTGATCCTTATGTATTAACTATTACCGCAACTGATACTAAGTATGATTTAGGTGTAACAGCAGGTGCTAATAGTGCAGCTATTACTTTAACTAATCAAGATGATAGTAGTGATGTAGATACTGTTACTATTCAAGGTTATACTGATAGTAATAGTAGAGTTGTTGATAAAGTAACTGTTTCTGGTACTACTACAACTATTGAATCTGCAGTTCCTACTTCTTTGGAAATGACAGCCGATTCTTCTAATGATGGTTGGAATGTTGTTTTAAAGAGAGGTTTATTATCAGAAGCTCGCTCTAATGATGCTACTGTTGCAGACTTTGATTTTGATCCAGTAATTACTTATGGCGCTACTGGTTCAGGCATTGCCGCAGCTCATACTAATGAAAGTGTTCATTTTAGAAATGGTTCTGCGGTATTAAATGTTTATACTAAAGATCAAAGTGACGATAGAATTGTTGATGAAGTTACAAAAGCTCTTCGTAACTTTAATGCAATGCAATTTAAGGGTGTAATTACATCCGCTAGCCAATTACCAGCTTCTGGAACTAATTATCAAATTGGTGATGTTTATCGTATTGTTGCTACTCAAAAAGTAGAATCTGATAATATTGCTACAGATTATAATGGAACCAGTTTAAATTATGTAAAAACTTCTAATGGTCATCCTTATGTAGAAAATGGCGATTTAGTTGTTGCCGTTGGTACTGAAGATGCAACTACTGGTAACATTACAGCTGCAACTTTAAAATTTATTCCTATTCCTTCTGGAGATGAAAAAACTTATACTGTCGATGTAACTGGTAATACTACTGCCAGTTATGACGATACAACTGGAACATCTCATTTTGAAATTAATGAAGGTTCTGCTTCTTTCTTAGAATATACTTTAACAGGTGATAGTTCTCAGAAAAAGATTTTAGTAAGTAGTGTAGCCAATGGTAAATCTATTACCACTACTTTATAGCATGCAAAAGTATCTGTAACACCTACTACTGCAACTGCTATTACTCAAAATCATGTATTTACCAGTAGTAATGCCGCAGCTACTGAATTAACATTTAATGTTGAATATTATACATTTGATGATACTGGCCATCTTTCTGGTAAAACTATTCAGCCTTATACAATTCAAGATACTCATAATCATATTGATTCTATTGAAGCTACTTATGCAGTAGCTAATAGAACTGGCACAGTTAATCCTGTAAATACAGAGGCAACTGATTGCACTGCTACTGTATCTATTGAAGTAACCAATGATGATGGTGATTCTGCTATTGGTGATGTTCTGTATAAGTCTGATACATTAAAGTTCTATACTGATAGTTCTTCTGCTGCTCCTGGTGTAACTATGGAGATTGTTTGGGGAACATTCTGATTTTTGGGTAAAACAAAATAAGATAGTTTAATTTATTTTTATATTCCAATAGAGGAAAACAATTCCAAGGAGTATGAGGAAAGATTTTCTTCTCCTCATACTCCTTTTTTTTTATTATTTTAGTGAAAGGAGAAAGTATATGGCAACAAGATTTACACCCGTCCGCGGAAAAGATGCTGATATTCGTAAAATGGGCTATAATGAAGGTTATGTCTATTTTGCGATTGATACTGGCTTTATCTATGTTGATAAAGATGGTGAAAAGTATACTCTCGGCGGAAGCGGAACTGGTGGCGGCGCAAGTTTTGTTTGGGCCGATGCCGATGAAGATACTGATTTATTCAAAGTAAATCCTGATGATGATGATGATACTAATTATACAATGAGTGTATTTGCTATTGAAGGTTCTACTGAAGATAGTCCTAAATATCCTCAAAATGGTTTATTAGTAATCAATAGTGATGGTCGTTTCTTTAGGGTTACTGGCGATAATGCTGAGAATAATCTTGTAAATCTTTCTTTAATTGCCGTATCTGGTACTGGCACAGGAGGTGGTGGAGGTGGAACTTCATCCGCTGACCTTACCTTAATGATGGGTGAGGAATTATTTTCTGGTGCTATATTCCTTTACGGTCAAAGTAAAGATTTAACTTTAACTGCGACTTCAACAAAAGATTCTACAGTTAGAATTTATTTTACAGTTTTGGATAATGATACGGGTAAAACTTATGAATATCCTTCTGGCGGTGGTGGTTATAGTCATCCCAGTGGAAGAGTATTTACTTTTGATGCTGCTCAATTACCTTCCAGTAGTAATTTAACAATTACTATACGAATTGATTCAGCTAATACTTCTATGAAGAATGCTCAAAAGCCAAAACGTGTAATTGAAAATGTAAAAGTTATTAATGTTGGTTTGTCTAAATTTGATGAAGATGCATATCTTCCTCTGGTTAAACCTGATGATTTAGCAGGTACATTAGCTATTGATTTTATTCCTTATGGTGACCCCGCAATTGAAACTACTCTTCATATTTATGTAGATGAAGAAGAATTATTGAGTGCAAGAGAAGTTATTTCTAGTGATGATTTTAATGCTCATTTAATTCGTACCATTCCAAGATAGAGTCATGGTGTTCATACTATTACTCTGAATACTAGTGTTAATATTAATAACTCCACTGTTTATTCAGATCCTATCTCTTTTGAAGGTGCATGGGCATCTGCTGGAGAATCTGATCCAATTATTTGGATTGGTAGTTATGATCCATTAATTGTTAATTATGAAAACTCTTATATTAAGTACATGGTTTATGACCCAGTAAAAGAAGCTAATGGCTTATCATCTACTGTATATAAGTATAAAGATGGCATTAAGTTAATGGAAAGTAATGAATCTTATAATGCTAGTAGTTGGTTATTATGGGATATTACTAATGCTTATTCTGTAGGAACACAGAGATTTTCTATTGCTTGCGGCAATACCATTGTTGATATTCCTATTGAAGTTACTACAGAAGGTTCTCGTGATTTAGGCTTAGCTAATGCAGTAACTTTAATGTCTAATTTTACTGCGGCAGGACGTTCTAATTCAGAAGTTAAAAGCACACGTTCTGTTTGGGCTAGCACTGTAAAGTTAGCAGAAGAAGCTGATTATAAATAGGCTATTTTAACAGGATTTAACTGGTAGAATAATGGTTGGCGCAATGATGGAATGACTGCTTCTGGAATTGATAATGGTACTTATTTATCATTAACAAATGGTGCTGCAGTTACTATTCCAATGGGTACTATTAATTTAAACTATGATAGTGATTATAGTATTGAGATGCGTTTTAGAATTCGTAACGTTCAAGAATATTCTACTCTGGTTTAGAGCTTACCATTATATTACTATTATTATATGGATGGCGATGTTAAAAAGCAATCTGAAAATCCTGCTTTAATGTCTTGGATTAATGCTCAAGGTTATGAATTAGTATATGACGAATATGGTAGTCCTTTAATGGGAGAAGATGTTGAAAAGAGCTATAAAACTGAAGAGGGTGTCATCTGTAAATGGATGAATGCTCAAAACTATGGTTTAGTTATTGGTTCACAAGAAGCATATTTCAGATCTCCTCGTGGAGTTATTTCTGTTCGTTATAAAGAAGATGAAGTTATCAATATTTCTTGCGTTATTTCTAAGAAGGATGGTTTAGTATATATTTATCTAAACGGTATTCTTTCTGGCGCAGATTCATTACCTAATATTAGTTTTGATATTGAAAGTGATTTCTCCTTTAATTCTAATTATTGTGATATTGATCTTTATCGTTTCCGTGTATTTAAAACTGGTTTAACAATGCCAGAAGTCATTCATAATTATTTGTCTGACTTACATAGTATTAAATTATATGACCAAAATCAATTAACTAAAGCAAGAACTCCAACTGCGTTAGATTTTGGATTATTAACTGAATATAATGCAAATCATCCTGGCGAATTGACTATGCCTTATGCAGTATGGACTATTAAAAATGCCAGCCGCAATGAGAAGTTACCTTACTTTAAAGGTGATAAATGTAAAGTTGATGTTGAATTTGTAAATCCATGTTTAGATGAAGCTCTTGATAATGGCGAAATTGATGAGTGGTTCTATTATACTCATGCACCAAGTTTTGTAGCATCTGATGTAGATATTGATGTTCAAGGAACATCTTCTCAAGGTTATCCTCGTAGAAATTATAAAACTAAATTTAAGAGTGCAAAAAATACTTGGAAGTTTACAAAAGGTAGTTTAGCAGGACAACCTTTAACTGGTAAATATACTGTTTTAGATAAAAATGGTTAGCCTCATTCTTTAAGTAAAAATTTCCATATGGATAATGAAGGAATTGGAACAAATAAATTTACTTGGAAGATTGACTACATGGAATCTTCTGGTAGTTATAATACTGGTTTTGCTAACTTAATGGGTAATCCTCAATATCCTTTATACACTAAGCATCCATTAGATGACATTTCTGAAGGATTAGGCGATGGAATGAGAACCAGTGTTTATGGTTTCCCTGTTTTAACTTTCCATAAATATGCTGATAGTAGTAATAATCCTACTACTAAAAATGAAGAATATGAATATATCGGTCGTTATAATATGAATTTGGATAAAGGTTCTAATGAATATTATGGCTTTGAATCTGGTGAAGAACAACCTTATATGACATTAGAAGATGGCTCACATCCAGCTATTGCAGATATTGCAGAATGTTGGGA
Organism: uncultured Ruminococcus sp.; assembly: GCA_902797885.1. Classification (GTDB taxonomy): domain Bacteria; phylum Bacillota; class Clostridia; order Monoglobales; family Monoglobaceae; genus UMGS1820. The sequence goes on along the minus strand of CADBUP010000204.1, from coordinate 708 downwards.
ACTTTCAGATAACCAAGGTACTTGGACTTCTTGGAAATATCCAAATGCGGCCGCACGTGCTACTCGCTTTGGTACAACTTGGCCTGATAATCCTAATAGATTAGAAATGATTCGTCACTTTGAATATCGTTATTCTCCATATGCAGATTAGCTTGATGCTATTGGCGCAGATGGTAAATATGATGGTATTACAAGTAATCCAGAGATTATTGCTGAAATTGGTACAACAGATGCCGAAAAGAGCGAATATGTAAGAAAGACTTATGCTAATCTTGAAACTTTATTTGACTGGTTAGATTCTACAAATCCAGATGATGCTACTAATAATAGCATTACTCCTGTAACTTGGAGAACTACTAAAGCTTATTCTGCTGAAGGGGAAGTTTCAGAACCCGTGGTAGGCTTTAATATTGTCGCAGAAGGGTCTTCCTTTGATGATGAAACAGAATACTATATTAAGAGTGGTTCTACTGGTACTAATGCAGATTATACAAAAGTTGAAATTACAAAGTTTGCAGAAGGTACTACCTATTATACATATTCTATTAGTTATTATAACACTACATTCTCTAAAGATACTGCCAGTTATCGTTTAGAAAAATTCCGCAATCAATTCTCTGAGCATTTAGATAAAGAATATTGTCTAATTTATTTCATTATGACTGAATTATTATTATGTTATGACTCTCGTGGTAAAAACATGATGAT
>CADBUP010000203.1 GCA_902797885.1 uncultured Ruminococcus sp. | reverse complement strand
GTTTTGATAAAGATGAGCTGTGAGATGATTGTATATAACACCAATGACACAAACGAAAAGATAACGAATTTTGTCAAGGATTTCATTATTATGTTCCTCTTCTTATTTAGTTTTTAGAAGTGTGTTGCTTATAACCTAATTAGTGCAACGGTATCACCTTCAATCATAAAATAGGTTTATGCAATTATAAAATTATTTACTTACGGTTCCATCTGAATTCAGCGTGTAACCTTCTGCCTTCAGTGCTGCCTGAACTTCATCGTTCCAGAGACTCGGAACATCCATCCATTTCTTTTTTCCACTTATGACACGACCAACATAAAACTTAACCATTTTTCGCCTCCTGTAGTTCTGTAAAAGCAGACGCCAAATCATCCAATGCTGTAGAAAGATCTGAAACTACTGATCCAAGGTCGTCGATACCAGTCGAGTTAGCGGTTACTGCCTTAGATAACTCAGGAATAGTTGTATACTCATCATCTTCTGATTCTTGTTCAGGTTCTTCTGCTGGTTCCGGAGGATTCGGATTATCTTTAAATGTTTTTGTATCAGGATCATAAATTTTGCCCAATAGTGAAACATCAAAGGAGTCAATCTGAATATAAGTTGGATCGGTTATTGGATCAAATGTGTCATAAACAGCGATGACTAAATTGTCATTGTCTAACTTAGCATAATTCATATTTATCGCCTCTTAATTAAATGCATCCAAATATTCGTTGACGGAGACTTGTACTACTAGTGTAAGATACAGAAAAAATATTCGGATTTTTTGATTTACATTCCACAGCGGTGACGTAGTTTTCTCCACTAAAATTCATACCTTCATCTCGTAATTGCCAAGCGTTCCATCTAATACCCGAGCTGTCTGAATCATTAACATAATCAGCATGCGATGCTCGATGATCTGGATCCTTGTAATATTCGAACTGACTATCATTCTGCTCTTCTGGTTTAACAGTATCTTTCGGATCCCCAAGATGTGTTACACCATTAACTTCATAGTATGATGGTAATGTGATGCGCAAGATGTGTGACCTATCTACAACATGCGTTGTTCCACTAATGTCTTCATCACCAGTGTAATAACGATAGTTATTGGAAAAATATGTCGGATATAAAACTGGTTTAAATGATTTAAAAAAATATCCAAGGCAGGCTCCAAGTAGTACCATAATCATCATTCTTTTGCAGTATAATATTGCGATATGCTAGATTGCCAAACGAATAATAAGATTCCTTTTGGCCGATGACAAACTTTACTTGTCGATTGGTTCCAGCGTACTTAAATTTTGTATTAGAACCTTTATCGAGAATTACCCATTCTTGTTTAGTTTTATTTTTGTCCGTTTGATATACGAATCTTGTATCTCCAACTTTCCATGGTAAGTCACCTGGCGAAATATATTCATAATACAAATCATTGGCAATCTGTGCATACTCGGTATCTGTCAAATCTGAAAATGCTTTGGCTCTAACTTCCGTGGTAGATTCCATACATGGCGTAGTAAGTAAGACATGAGCATGCGTTGCTTCAAACTTACCAATATAAGTATCACGACTCATACTATCATTAACAGAATATACAGAATATTTACCGTGTGCCGGTACTTCGATAACCACTTTATTATTTTGCTGAACTATAGCTGCTCCATAAGGGGTTTGACCTTTATATGCTACTATGAGAGATCCCTGAGAGTCTTTTGGAAGCTCTGGGTTTACTATCCATGTTTTTCCCCCCCCCGTTTACATCAAAATTTGTAATTATCATAAGATTTCTCCTTTAAATTGCCATTAAATAAATACCAGATACACTACGGCTAGAATCATTTAAATCAAATTTACCAGATGTTGTACTCGATGTTATATAATAAAAATGGTTTACATTATATGTGGTACCATCCTCGTAACCAGTATCTCTTAAACTAATTGTACCATTTTGCACCAAACTGGCTATAGGCAAATTAATTGGATTTTGTAATTGTTGCTGCTCGTAATTTAAATCAATGCCATTAGCACCGAATCTAAATATGCCTTTTGAATCAATTGGATCAGACGTATTATTTTGAAAAACATAACTTGTATATCTATTATGATTATGCATTAGATCTTTTAATTTACTTGCTTCTTCCGCCGTCATATCATCTGGATGAAAATGCTTAAGTAATTCTTTGCTTTCTCTGCTTACATTTATTTCTGGATCAATAAGAAGAAACACCGTATATGCAAACCAGAACCACGCATTACTGCCTGTATATAGTTTAACGCATCCGTATCTATTAGAAAAAGCATGATTAGTTCCTATATCTAAAATGGACGGATGAAATGGACCATGTACAGTCTCAGTTTTAATTCTGCATACTCTATTCCGACTATCAGCTGTGTCTTGTGGCACATCTTGTGCCGTGCTAATGTCGAAATCATAATATACATTATAACTGTCTCTATAGGCTTCAAACTCCACATGACGTTGCTGTATTTTTGGCAAAATTGCTTTAAATTTATCAGGCAAGACACTTTCAATACTATTACCATTGTCATACTCTTTGTTAGTACATAAAATGAGTTTTGCCTTTCCTTTACCGTCAGTTCGAGTATATGAATCACCAAGTTTTACGATTGTGCAATCAAAGTCATTGACTAAATGAATTTTATCTCCAACTTTCCACTTAGTTTCTGTTACTGGATCAAGTGGCTCATTAGCAACATAGAGTAGATTACTGACTGTATCCCAATCATCAAGAGCAATATTACTAAATGCTTTAGCTTTTATAGCCTCTTTTTCTTCTTTATTAGAATATCTATCTGAATCCGCATAAACTTTTCCGTTTGTATTGATTCTATACTCTAATCCTGGAAATAAATCTTTATCTGTGTCAAATACTTTATAATTGCCTTTTTTAAAAACAGGAAGGTATGCATTTCCATTTACATCTGCATATGTATAAAATATCGTTTTTGAATCAGATTCTCTGACTACACGAATTTCTTTATTTGCATAATTTGAATTTGAAAAAGAGATGAACGCACAGGGTGCACCACGCTCCGGTTCTCCTCCCGTAATTGTATTTATCATTCTTTATCCCTCTTTCTTCTTGTATTCCTGCCATCCGATAATAACCGGAATGTCAATCGTTGGTTTCTCGTCCATTGCGTATAAAAATGAATCGTGTTCTGCTCCTTTAATGTTTGCGTCAAGAGC
>CADBUP010000202.1 GCA_902797885.1 uncultured Ruminococcus sp. | reverse complement strand
GTCTAAAAACCATCCTGCAAGTTTTGTCGGCTTTTGTGTCGGATGGTATCTCTTATGGTCAAACTCTTGTTCTGTTCCAAAAACACCTGCCCATTTTATTCTCGCAATTTCTCGTTTGTGCTTTTTTTTGCTCCAACATAGTTCAAAGCAAGAACCGTACATTTTATCGCTTGAATAGTCCTCTGCGACATTATCATTGCCATTTGCTCTTTTGTCCCATACAATCCATGAACCATCATTCTTGTTCGGCAACAACTCTGCAAAATAGTCCGCCCCCCACAAGAACATTTCGTCTGCATCTATTGTGAGTACCGCATCTATCATTTCGGGATGAAATTCGTCAACCTTGCCTTGCTCATATTTCTTGCCACCTGTGAAACCTTTTTCTTTCGCAAAATCAAGATGGTTCTGCATACCGCTGAAATCTGTATCAAGGTTCATTCCATAAGGCGGATCGGTAAACACCATATCGGCTTTTGCCCCATCCATTAATCTTTCGATGGTTGCCTTGTCTGTACTATCGCCACAAATCAAACGATGGTTGCCTAATTTGTATAATTGCCCAAGTTTGCTTTTGGGTTCTGTGGGAACATCCGGAACATCGTCCTCTTGTATTTCTTCATCTGTTAAAATATCTCCGTCCGGCAATCCCCAATCGATATCAAAATCCGAAAAATCAAGATTGGGAATATCTTCCGACAAAAGGTCAAAATCCCATTCGGATTCATTTAATTTATTATCAAGCAACCGCAATTTTGCAACCTGGTCATCGTTTAATTCGTCCATACATAAAGTTGGGACCGTTTTCAATTTTAGTCTTTTGGCAGCTATTAAACGGCAATGCCCGATTATAACAACATTGTCCTTGTCAACAACTAATGGTTGTGCAAATCCGAATTGCTTGATGGATTCCATAACATTCTTGATTTGCTTTTCATCGTGCTTTTTGGCATTCCTGTCAAATGGTATTAAATCTTTTAATGGTAAATCCTTAATTGTCATGTGACACACTCCATTCCGTTCCGAATCTGTCGATTATTTCCTTGAAATCTTCATAATCATGTGGATTGATTGAATAAGTTTCCGTTCCATCTGCATTAAATACAATGCCGATGTGCTTTAATTCATGGAAAATAAGGATTTCCTTTTGTTCATCCGTAAATCCCTCGATGTTCGGCAGAAAAACTGTAATTGTGAAATCCGCCGGAACACTCCATTTGTATTTGTCGGGGACTTTTTCACATTGTCCGCAGATTTTCTTGCCGTTTTGGGTTTTCGCATTTTCACTTGTCAAATAAACAATTGTTGCGTGTGAATTGCGCACATCAACCAATGATTCTTCTTTTTCGATAACCATTGCGCCGATCTTCGCAAATTCATCGGATAATTGCCTTGTATCCATTTAAAGCCTCCTTTTTATTCTATCTCAAACTATATTATACAACTATTTTTCACAAAAAAAAAGACTCCATTATTGGAGTCTTAAATTGCAACAATCTTTTCTCTTTAATTAAACCACTTTATTGTAGTGGGACCTTTGTATCCTTTTTTCCATTTAGGCCTCCTTAAAAATCAAAGTCTACATCCGTATCAACATCCAACAAATCATCATCGTTTGTTTCAAATGTATCCAATTTAAAATCCACTCTTTTTTGGATTTCCAAATCCGTTTGCTCTAAAATCTCATATCGGTATGGCTTTTTAAACTTTTCCGTCCTTTTTAATTCGTTGGATGTTCCTTTGCTCACACCATCATGTATCAATAATATTTTGTCGGATGCTTTTATAACATCATCGCTCCGGTGTTCAAATGCTCCCCTACTGTACTTTTCAAAATTAAGAAAATGCAACTCCAAAACCATTGCTCTTTCCTTGGCAATTTGTTGCGCAATCGTACAAACTCCCAAGGGTTCTTGCGTTGTCACAATGGTGTCGGCCCCTGTTTTCTTGATTTCATCAATAATAATTTCTTTAACTCTTGAATCTTTCAATGTTCTGCTGCCAAAAACTCCAAGTTTCATAAATTAGTCCTCCCCAAATCTTCTTTTTGTAACGGCAATCGGAAATTCTTCGATTTCACTTGCCCAAATCGGTTTGCAACCTGCTTGGCTATATACTAACGGAAATCCGCCGATTCCGTCAAATAACGATGCCATTGTCGGTTCTTTTAAGTATGCGCACATTCTTTTTGCCATCCATCCCCAAAAAGGCAATGCAATGGAATTTCCAAGTGCCTTGTATCTTGGTGTGTCTGAATCTCCTTTGTGCAACTTGCCTTTTGTGTCAATCCAATCGCCAATGTCTGTCCATTCATCGGGGAATCCCTGTAATCTCTCGCATTCCAATGGAGTTAATCTGCGGACAATCGGTCTTGGCTCGTTTTTCTTCGTTACCATCGGTTGTTCTCCCTTGTAGTCACTTGCGCACAATGTCCCAACCATCTTTTGGTAGGGTTCGACAATACATTTATCATCTGCGACATATTGGTTGTTTATTCCCTTGTAGTCACTTGCGCATTCACATATTGCACTCGGCCCCCTTGCAACCAATGTCATCGTTTCATCTTCTTTAACGGAAAAATCATATTTTGCGTTGATTCCTTGGTTATAAGCTGCTCTATCAAGTGAAAAACAAACCAAATCTTTGGGAGATTTATAATCTCTTGCCATCAAACTTGATGCCACCCCACAATTTTTATATTCGCTAATACTTTGTTGTGTATATGGTATCTGTTTTCCTTCCCCATAATTCTTTATAAAATTGCAATCTTTGGGACCGTCATCGGCACTTCTACAAGCTGCCACATCTGAAAAGCATTCAACTCCCACCGGACTTGCTTTTTCGATCTCCACATATCCTTTGGGAAATCCGCAGACATATTGATTCTGATTGGTTTTCATTGCTCCAATATGCTCGTCCTGAATTAAGATGCCTTTGCCCCCACCTGGCTTTCCGCCTCTTTCTTGGAATGATAATGCGCTCTCAATTCCGTTCGACTCCACAATGCAAATGCCACCTTGGTTGCAATTCGGGTTTCCACCATGCACATCCAATGTTTTTGTTGAATCCGCTTTGTATATACCGCTATTGGGATTCGGACTTTTCATCGCATTACTGTCATAAGGACTTATGCCATAGCATTCTTTATTTAATCCAATTGTGCTTGTATCTCCAATGCTATCCGCAATGGCTCCGGCAGAACCTTGTTCCTTTGCTCCGCCCTGCGCAATATCCCTTGACATGCTTTTGCGCTCAAATAATATTTCGGGAGCGGTCTGTCCGTTAAAATCTGCGACAAGAGAGATTCTTTTTCGTCTTTGGGGAACTCCCCAAAACCTTGCATCGTGTAATCTCCAAGCAATGCTCCACCCATCTGCCAATATGCATCCGCTTGGACTCCATTTCTGTCCGTTCGCAAGTCCAGGAATAACGGCATTTTCGTCTGTGACTTTGGCGGTTTCTTCAAGGACGGCTCGGAAATCTTCTCCGTTGTTGGAACTGAATGCTCCTGGGACATTTTCCCAAACCATATATCTTGGTCGAATATCGTCAACTGTCTTTCCATTTTGTTTCTCCTTTTCTCTCATTTCTTTTATGATCCTTATTTGTTCCATAAATAATCCACTTCGTTCTCCTGCCAAACCTTTACGCAATCCGGCAACGGATAAATCTTGGCAAGGACTTCCGCCTGTAATAACATCCACAACCGGAACATCGTATCCGCTTATTTTTGTAATATCTCCAAAATGTTTCATATTTTATCTCCAATAATCATCAATGTGTATATACATGCCGAAAAGGGGTTATCCCCCTTTTCCATTTATTTGCATCATTCAATCCAATTTTTATCTCGGCCTCTTTCGTGAATAAAACATCTTTTCCGTTGTTTTGGATGTCTTTTTTAAACACTTGATGCAGATTACATCGCCGTTGGGAGTTTCAATCTTTCCCGACTCCAAACTCTTTCCGCATCTGTCACATCTTATGGCATCCAAGAATCGATCTCGCATCATATCATTCGCCCCCTTTAAAATCTGTAAAGTGTTCCAAGTAAAGCACATACAATCCGCCGATGATTCCGAACCATAACGGAAATAATGCTATAAACAAAAACCATGCCATTTTTAATATTACCATTTAAGACTCCTTTGGTGTTTTTAGTGTTATCGCCTCACTTTAATTTATTTATATATTGCCGTTTCGATTTCTGCAGGTGTCATTCCGTATTCGTTCATTAATTCCTTTTCTAATAACATTACTTTTTCATAATATCCAACTGATAATGCTTTTTTGATTCCTTTTATGGTATCAATTCTTTTTTCTTCCTTTGTCATTGTTGCTCCGTATTTTGTCATCTTCATGGTGTTTTCTCCTTTGTTTTATTTGATGATTATATATTATCATACTTTGCGACACTTTGCAACACTTTTCAACAATTTTTTTGAAAAAATTTTAAATTTCCCGAATCGTTATTCCATAAAAATATAGCATCAATTTTCGCTTTATAATGTAATCTTTCGTTCTGAATCCTTTTGTATCTTCAACAACCTTTTTGCCGTCCTGTATGTAAACAAAATCGGCAATATAGGCGCATTCTTTTTCAATAACCTTGCCTTTTTTGATTCCGCCCCGAACTCCAATAATGTCCGGCTCTCTTTGTGTCGGGATCAATATAAACTTTTCTTGGCATCTTAAATCGGAGATTTCTCCGCATTGCTCCAACAATTTTAATTCCTGATATCTTTTGGCCTCTTTTCTTGAATCAAATTCCATGCCATCAACAACTGTTTTTGTATTGCGGTATTTTCTTCCGCTTGAATACCATCTCATTCCCATTTTTTCCTTTTCTTGAAAAATTTATTTAATAATATGTCCAAATCCGGCGCACTTGTTGGGACCGTCTTGGATGGTCTTTCAAGTTGCCATCCATTCCCCGATTCGACAACCTTGTATGTTTTTTCCGTCCAAAAACGGTCCCTGGGTTTAATCTCAAATTTCATCCAACACATCCTTTTTCTGCATAATATATGTTGTTCCCATCGGACATCGCCGATCTTGTTTGATTTCCACATTTTTTAAAATATACAATTCTCTTTCAAAATCACTCGGATTGCAGAATAACACATATTCTTCGCCTGTTTTCCGCCTTAATTCCATGTAGGCATTATAAATATTGGTTACATCCATTAAATGCTCTCCTTTTCGCAATCTTCGATTAAATCAAGTGCAATTTGTAATCCAACAATGATATTCTCGTCCACATCTTCATCATCGCAGAACTCGTCAATCTTGGCGGATATTTTTGTTTTTATCTTTTCGATTTTTTCAACACCGGACTTTTGGCTTTCAAGGGATTCCCTTGCCATTTTTACCGCTTTTAGATAATCCGTTGGTGTTTTTTCATCATACAATGTATCTTTTAAGATTTTAATTGCTCCTTCTCTTGTTAAATCGCTCATTTTTTCTCTCCTTTTTCTTTTTTGTCCAAATAATTTAGAGTTATTATCACTCCTGCCCAAAAACTCAAAATTATAAGCAAAATATCCCTTATAATCATTACAATCATTCCTGTTTCCCTTTCATTTCTTCAAAAGAATTATGCACCGCAGAAATACAATCGCTTATCACTCCATTTTTATGGTAATCGCAACCCCAATTCCCTTTTAAAGAGTTAAGGTTATTTATTATTTTTTCTTCGGCTATTTCAAGAATTGAATCTGCCGTAACTATCAACTCAACCCATTCTCTTAATGTCTTGCCATTGTATGTAAATTCATCAAGTGCCTTTTCCGCTACCTTTTCCGTCATTTCTTCAAGATTAATTGTCATTATTTATTCTCCTTTTAATCCGGCATATCAATATAAACAATAATGCATTTTATCCAAGGAATGCCTTGGTATAATTTTTCCCATTCATCATCGGACATATCGTATATATCATTGCCATTTTTGTCGCATCCATAATGGCATCCGACCATATCGCACAAAACATTTTCCATGTCATCGTCTTTAAAATGGACTTTTTCTTCGCCAAAATAATATTCTTCGATCTTGCAATCTCCCCACTTGCCCATCCAATAACCATAATTGTCCGCTGCAATTTCTCCGTCTACCATTGGCACAATAGGTAAATCGGGATTCTCTTTCACAAGTTCCAATAATTTTTCTATATTGCTCATTTTTTATTCTCCTTTCAGTTCTGTGATTTTTTTGTCTAAAATCTCAAAAACTTCGTTACACTTAAACATTGGCTCTTTATTTCCCGAAAAATAATCATTGTCAAAATGTCTGTCTAAATCGTCTATTTCTGCCCTTAATCTTTCAAATTCTCCAACAATACTCGCTCTGCCGTCTGAATAACCTTTTTCATACTGATTTCTGTCATACTGTAATGCCTTAATTAGTTCTTCTTTATCTACGGATATTCCAAAATGATGTACGGCCTCCATTATCTTGTTTTCCATATCTTCTTTAAATTTGTATTCAACATCTTTATAAATTTGACTTATCGGACTTTGATAACCAAAGTTGATACCGCCTGTTGTTAATTCACTCATTGTTCCCTCCTTTCAGTTTGGCAAGAAATTTTTTAACCATTATTGTAACTTCCGAATCTTCATAGGTTCTACATCTTGAAAATTCCTGATACCCTTCGTTTATCGTATTTCCGTACCAAGAACCAAGATTGACGGTTTCTGCCTTGCATTTTTGATTTTCATTGTATTTGCACTCAATCCTTGCACAATATAATTTAGGCATTGTCCCCTCCTTCCATTGTTTTAAGTCCTAATATCCAAAATTCCTCGGACACTCCGTATGTTCCATCTCCCTTGTAAATATACTGAATTGTTCTCTGAATCTCTCTGCCTGTATATCTGCCCTTTTCATATTCTTTCAAAACAAGAGTATCTCCAACCTTAAAATCTCTGTCGGCTCGTCTGATTTCAAAATTCTTTTTTCCCGACTTCACATCTTCGAACCACTTTGGTAAAATCTTTAATTCGTGTGTCATTCTTTATTCTCCCCTTGCTCTTTTTCCATTTCACAAATAGCCTGTGCGATCTTTTTAAATTCATCGCTTTGCAGAAACTTGGCAACATCTTCCATCATTTTATTGACGGCAATTGCAACCTGATCCATTGCCTTGGATACACTTTCCGCTATTTTTTTCATATTGTCATCGGAGAAAACAATTTCAAGCTGCCTTGCCATTTCGTCCGGTGTGCATCCATATTCTTTTTTGAATTTCTTTTTTGCTTGTCTTTTGTTCATTCTTCAATCCCCAATTTTTCAAAAACCTTTTTAATCTTTGGATATTGTATTGCAATCCAATCAACCATTGTTTCTTCATGTCCGTATGGTTTATGTTCCCAATTAAATCCCAACCCCGATTCATAAAGGAACGCATGTATAATTTCATGTCGGAGTATTCTGTTTACATCCACACCATCTTCGATGTCATCCGCCACCCTTATGATTTTTTCGTGCGGATCGGATTGGGCATCAACATCCTTGTCATCTAATTTTTCATTAAATTTAATCCGCCATAAGATGCCTAAAATACTTATTACTTCCATCTTGCCCCCTATAATTCAACAACCTTGTCGACATGCCAGGCTCTAAAACACCAATTGCCATCTTTATTGCAGATATAAAAATGCTTGGGTTTTCTCCATCCGTACATCTCGCAATAGGAATCTACATACTCCAATTCGCCCTGTACAATATTTCCGTCAAATAAATGAATTTGAACCTTTTTCCCAACATATTCAAATAAATCTGTTATTATCATATTATCCCCCTTATTCTCCTATAAAATAAACTGTCTTATAAAACGATTCGCATATTGCGGATGTATTGTGGATCGGTTTGTTTCTCTGCTCTTGTCCTTTTCAATCATTGTATTTCTCCCGATAATGTACTGTGGCACTTCCTTTATCGGTTCAAATATAACATTGTTTGTCGGCTGCATATTGATAAACCAAAATTGTGTCGGTTTTTTATAATAATCTCCATTCAATGTCCGGTCTTTATCGATTAATGTCGGTTTTAACGGAAAATACATCGTTAAATAATGCGGTTGTTTGTACGGATTTTCGATGACAAGGCGCAAACCCCTGTTGATGCATAAAAGAACCAATTTGCACAAAACATCGTAATATTCCGCTTGTTCTTCGTGCTTTCCCATCGCATATTCCAGCTTTTGTTTATCGCTCCAATTCTTTTCCGCAAAATTATTGCCGGACATCCACAATTGGAATTGGCAATCAAATCTCGTACATGGAAAAAAGGCAAGGATTACATCTTCTTTTTCGATTGTGTCAAATATGCTCGGGATTTTGCCTTTATATCCGTTGTAAATTTCTTCGAATAAATCCACCTGATAATCGGTTTCTCCATATTCGTTTTGGATATCATAATCAAAGGCATCGATCCCAAGTTTTTTAAATTCGTTCTTAAATGTCCCCGATTGTTCAAATAAGCAATGCGCTTTCATTATCTATCCCCCTTGCCGATGTAAAGCCATACAACGATGGCAAATAATATGATGAATATAAATCCAAATGTTTTCATTCGCTCTCCCTTTTATCGTTGCTCGTTGCTACCATTAAACACATAAAACCCACACCAACGATGTTCCCTAAAATAAATCCAATACATAATCCAATAACTATCATTTTTTGTTCCCCCTGAATGTTTCTATAAAAGCATTTACAATAAAACAAGCCAAATATCCCATAAGGAAAAACCCCATATCCCTGCCTATTATTACAAAATATTCGTTTCCAAAATTATGCCATGCGACATAATCACATGCCAAATTAAACACATCCATACTATTCTCCTTCGCCTATAAAATCTCCGCAGATATTAAAATGCTTGCCACCATAAGGGCATGCATCTGTTTCATAAAGCACGCAATCTTGGCAAGTTTTGTCTTGATTTTCGTATTCCGCCGGAACATGTCCACAATTCGGGCAAACCCACCATGGCTCGTATACTGTATGCCCCCAGGCCTCTGATGGTTCTTCGTATTTTTCCAAATCATCTTCGTCCAAATCTGTTTCGCAATTTTCACAATAATATTTCATCTTCTTTTGGCCTCCTAAAAACTTATTTATTATTTTCATTGTATATTTATTCGGCATCCTTGTGCCATTTTCAAAATCCTTGATTGATGTATACGATAATTGTAATTTATCCGCCAATTCTTTTCTGCTTAATCCGGCTTTTCGTCTTGCCTTGGATAAATTAATCGCAAGATCGCTTTTTATTTGTTCTCCGACTATTATTTTTCCCTTTTGGTAAAATGCATCAAATCCTTCCTGATTTATCATCTTGATGTAATCTTTGATGTTTGTATCGGGAAAAACTTTGATTTCCATTCCCTCAAACATTAGCTGCCCCCTTCGGAATTGCTATATATCCGCCGTATTTTAATTTATATGTCGGCTTGGTATAATCAACGATCCTGCAAATATATGAACCTTCAATCTCAAACAAGATTTCCAAAATCATATCTTCGCCTGTTTTGGGACTTATATAATCAATCCATTCTCCAATCATATTGCATCTCCTTCCATTGGTTTATCTTCCCATCTATGTTTTGTTTCATATTCAAGCTGTTCAAAAAAGTCCGGTGTATAACTCTTTGACAATCCTTTATTTGCATCAAATCGTCTTGGCGGACTTTCTTTTCTCTCCCCCCTTTCCCAAGTTCGCACACTTGCTTTCCAATCTTTCATCTTATTTTTACCAACCATCCATCCTTTGGATTCATAAAAGCTGATAAATGTTTCGGGATCAACATTGTTGTTTCGCTCTTGGCAATATTGCCGGACATCATCAAGGGATGGCGGTGTGAATTTTTTGCTATATATATTATTATCTTCTTTAATTCTTATATTCTTATATTCTTTATATGTGGTTAGTTGTTGGTTAGTTGTTGGTTGATTGTTGGTTAGTTCGTTGGTTAATTTGTTGGTTGATTCACTTTCCAAACATTGAAATTTTTCCCAATTTGTAATGGTTACAACGGAGAATTTGTTGGTTGATTTGATGGTTATTTCGTTGGTTGATTTTAAGTGTTCCAATGATGTCCTAACATTTTGTTCCGATATTCCAAGGGTTTCCGCAATTACCTTCCGTCCGGTAACAAGGCTGCCCTTTGGAATCAAATGTCCCCTGTATCGTGAATCTTCCCAATTGGCATTCAACAACAAATAGATAAATACAGCCTGTGTGTTAATGTCCGAATACCACTCCCAATCAATCATACTTCTATATAATTTTATATATCCATTACTGTCCATCTGTCTGTCCTTTTTGCAAAATAAAAACCGCCTTGGTAATAGTTCTCCCACAACTATACCAAAACGGCTATTGCCCCTGTCGATATTCAGTTCCACCTTGACGATAGTGGGAGTATCGACAAGGGCATATATGTCCAAAGGAGTCTTTAAACATCAATTACATTTTACTAAATATCGGCATTTTTGTCAACTTCGTGCATATTCTTTGAAAATTTCTTCATTTACGGAACGAAAACTCTCGATTTTTGTTGATGCTTTTAAATCGGGATTTTCCGCCTGTATCTTCTGCCTTGTTCTGCGTACTGTTTCAAAACATGGCAATCCGAATTGATTTTGATGCTCCACCACTTCCCAAAATGGTTTGCAAAGTGCATCCGGACAAATAGTCTTTACAACACAACAATACAAATGATTGTCCGAATTTCTTGTCTTGGGATCGTTAATTAAAAGCTGCTTAACAATATCATTAGTTCTGTTTAATTCTTTCTCCTTGTCCATATTCTACCTCCTAAAACGGCATATCTTCTTTTTGTTCGCTTGTGATGTTCATAAAATCGCCATCGCTTGTCGGTTCTGCCTTTGCATCGGATGTTGTTTTGCTCTCGGCAAATTCCTGATCTTCGGCAATAACATCGGTTGTGTAAATCTTTTGTCCGTCCTTGTTGGTATATGAACCTGTTTGGATTCGTCCGGTAACTACAACCTTTGTGCCTTTTTTGAGATATTTTTCTGCAAACTCGGCCCCTTTGCCAAATACAACAATGTTGATAAAATCGGCGGTCTGTTCTCCATCCTTTTGGAATCTGCGGTCAACCGCCAATGTGTATCTTGCAACCAAGCCTGTTCCTTCGCCTCGCATGTCGGGTTCTTTTGTCAATCGCCCCATTAAGATGATTTTGTTCATGATTTCTCTCCTTTATCTTTTACCAAATTTGTTAATAATGCAGATAATGATTAATGTTCCGCAAATAATTGATGTGATAATAATTCCTGTCATTATTCGTCCTCCCATAAATAATTTTTTTCAAACTCTTGCATCCAAAGTTCCCTTGAATAAATCTGCTCGAATTTCCTTTGCCCCAATTTCTTGACAAATTTCATATTCAAAGTTTTATCTTTGATTTTTTCATGTATTTTGTCATGACACATAAAGCACACCGGAATCATCAATCCGTATTTTTCGGATTTCTTTTTGTTGGATGCATTCATAATATGATGTGTGTGTTGTTTCTGCCGTCCGCAGAAATAACAATGCTCAAAATCGTCTGTTATGATTGATTTGATTGCCATAGGTTTTTTAATCTCTCGATTTCGTTCGGACTTAATGTTTGGATTTCAAGCTGCTTGGCCTCCATAACGGTCCCATCAATTAAAATTGACATTTCCTTTGTATCGTATGTATGCGATCCCCTGATGACGGCATAATGATAAAATTGTTTGCCACCTGCAATTCCAATCCCGATTGGTTGGCAATGTATATATTCAAGTTCCATCATTTTGTCGGGTTCGGTTTCCGATGATAACTTGACCGGACAATCATCGATGGTTTCCCTTTGCCCATACCTTGCCAACATCATATTTTTGCATCTTGCTTTACTAATTGGCGGTGTCATTGCATCCGCAATTAATCCCACAAGTTTATGGAAATATGCGTTTGCCGTCAAGGATCGATGCCCTTTGTTCTTTTTGACATCAATCCTTAACTCGCCATCCAATCCCTGTATTTCGTCAAAGGAATCGACTTCAAATGTGATTCTCGGGTTTCCGTCTATACTGCGTGAATATTCAACGATTCTGCCAACCATTTTTCCTCCTTTATCGGGATATTGACAACTTTGCGCTTTCCGTCTTTTAAATGGATGCCATACAATGATGTTATATTAAATCCATACGATTGCATGACACCAAGGCGGTATAAATTAAGTTGATGCCCAAGATATTCCTTGTCTAATGTCGATGTGGTTTTTATGTCTGCCACCGCTTTGCCGATTTCGTCCCTTTTTTTTAGGATTAAATCAAGCCGTCCGGCAAATGTTTTACCATCAAAGTCCAAAATTATAGGCAATTCGTTCTCCAAAACATCAAATCCGTAATGTTTCATTAAGAATGCAAAGTCCATTACTTCAACCATATCTGAATCTTTGCCATGGCAGAAATCTTCGATGGCTTTATGGATTGCCGTCCCTCTTTCGGCAGCTTTATTCAAAGTTTCGGCGGATACATCACCATATTTATGCCCAAACTTGATTCCAAGCAATTGTGTAACCGATGGAACAATTATGCCGTCCACAATGTATGTGTGCGTTTCGTCATCGTATTCAAGGCATCTGCCGTTAATAATCCAACTATCCATCTATTTCGCCTCTATCTTCACATAATCGGACTTGTCGGAGATTTTGCAATAGGTATTGTATATCTCGGGCAAATCCTTTTTTAATTCCTTGGAATCGATGCGCTCCTGTGTTGTCGGCGCAATATAGGTCACTTTGATAAAATCATTCTCGACCTTTAAAATATTATTTTCACGCATCGCAACGCAAAGGGTTTCCTTAATGTGTTTCTGCTTTTCCGTCAAATTCTTGATTTCCTTTTCGATCTCGGCAATCTCTTTTGACATCTCCGCCGGAATGTTGCCATTTATATCCATTAATCCAAAAAAAGTATTATCCATTTTCGTTCTCCTTCTTCTTTGCCGTTTTCTTTGTGATAATCTCGGATGCCTTTTCGGCGGTCATATCTTCGATCTTGTCAACACCTGCCCATTTAAGCATCTTTGCCCAGGGTTCTCCATCCGCAACCAAAGTATGTAATAACTCAATCTGTTTAGGGGATGCCTTTAAAACAGGCTTTTCGGGTTCTTTTTTGGTTTCCTTGGCGGTTTCCTTTTTGCCCTTTTCTTCCGATTTTTCATCCTTGCCATGTGTATTCGTTGCATCCGAATCCTTGGTATCATCAATCAAAAATAATCCATTAAGTGCATATTTCCTTGCATAGCTGCTTGATGCACCGGTAATTTGACTCCCATCCATCCCCTTTTTGGTTTCTTCTTCTCTTGCAAATGCGGTATTTTCGATTGTTTCCGCACCATCGGTCAATATAACTGTTGCCTTAATATAAATGCGGCCCCCGATTTCAACGATATCATCATAGATTTTCATTGTAATATCATTCTTTAAAAGCAACGGCTTTACGGCCTCCAAAATATCTTCGCAGGAACGATATTTGTAATTGCCATAAGAATTGTATTGGTTTTTTGGTGCTTTCAATTCTGTCTGAATCATCAATAATTTTTTGTAAATTCCGTCTTTCATGTTTAAATCTCCTTTTTCTTTTACTTGTGATAATTTGCCATAGCCTTTTCGATCTTGCCCTGAACTATCAACCCAGGTTCTTTGCCATGCTCGATTTTAAGTAATGTTGTCGGAGATATTCCGCACATTTTCGCCATATCTCGATGGTTGATAGAATTGTCCTTGCGGAACTGAATCACTTTGTCTTTAAAATCTGCCATCTTTTTTCTCCTTCCTTTAAAATTTTTATGCGGTCTATTTCAACCAAGTATATTTTACATCACTTTGCAACACTTTGCAATACTAAACAACAAAAAAGGCAACATTTTCTGTTGCCCTTCTTGTGTCACTTATTCGATTTTAGCCAAAACATTTTCATATAATGGTCTGTTAATAACATACAATGTTTCCATCAATTCGTCAATAACCGGAAATGCTTTGGACATTCCTATTCGCTCCACCGCTTGTGAAAAATAGGAATTTGAATAGGGGATGCCATCCCCATACGATGCTCCCGAATAACCTGAATCCATCTGTGGTTTTTGTCTGTCCAAAAGAGAATAATATGCAGCTAATTTAATACATGTTGTACTTGTGGGATTTCTGATCCCTTCACATTCTGCGATTGCCTCTTTCAAATCATGTTCTGTAATCATTACATACTTTCCATCTTTCTGATGAATTTTTCAAATTCCATTCGGGTTCTTTCGTCCGGTGCATCTTCCATAAGTTCTCTTAATTCCATGACCATATCGTTATTTCTTGAATAACCGCCTCTTTCGTTTGAATAGCCATCACGCATTGAATAGCCACCCATTCCCCTTGCCATTGGATATTCGCTTGAATAACGGCCTCTTGAATCCCTGTTGGCATTTCTGCCCCTTGCCATCGAATATTCGCCCGAATAATCATCGGAATACTTTTCAATGACTTTATCTAGGTTCTTGATTGTATGTGCTAACTTGTCAACAACATCCAAGTCCCCTGCTTTCATATCTCTTTTTTTGCCGTATTCTTTTAATTCTTTGCAAAGGGTTTCCTTTAATTCGTATAATTCGTTCATTTTTACCCTCCTATGCAATCCGGTTTATAACAAGGTTTGCGTTCTGTACATTTATCAATGTTGTCGGTTCGATTGTCGCATCGTCCGTTGTTGCATCAACATATCTTATGGACATTGAAAAACAACAACCCTTGGGGACCGTAATCAATGCCGTTGATGTAATATTGCCGTATTCATCCACCGCCTGTGGAGTAAATATCGCCCTGCTTGTCAATCTTGGTTCGCCATTTACGGCAATTGCCAAGGCAATCGGTGTAATTTCTCCGTCCTCGGGGATCGCAATATTTCCATTAAATGTAACCTGATACCTTGCAAAACAATTGTTGGTCTTGCCTTTGAGAATAAAAATCCCCGATTCATCTTCGTGAAATACACAACCGGAATTGCAAGGGATCGATGCGTTAAATAAAATTGGTGTGTTTAATGCGACACTTTGTACCGCATTCGCAATATATTCCGCCATGACAATACCTCCTTAAAAATTACCGCAACCGCATCCGCAACCATTGTTATTGTTGCAAGTAAAAATCGGTGTGCGACCATAAACGGGAGTCGATGGAACGGGACAATTTGATAAACGATTGTAAAGTGCATCAACCTCGTTTGCGAATCCCTGGGAAATAAACGCATTCTGCGCAATCTGTGATTCCCTTAATGTTGCCATATTAAGTTGATTCTGTAATTCAACAATCTTTTCATTTTTGGCATCAATCTTGTCCGCACATATCTGATCCAATATTCTCTGCGTTGATGCCGTCTGATTTGCGATGATATCTCTAACACCTTCGTTGATGGTCTGTCTGTCTGCGCAATTCTCCGCAATAATGGTTGAACCAAGGTTTGCGATGCCAAGACGATTTTCGCAACAACAATCTGCAAGCTGGCTCTGCATATTAAATGCGGTCTGCATGTTTGCCATCTGTCTTGCGTTTGCGCTCTGCTCGATTCCGTTAAATCCATTAAGCATTGACATCTGCATATCGGAGCAACATCCACACAACTGTGTTGATAATGCGGAAATACCATCTCTAACCGATGTGATGCTATCCTGTAACATTGCATCCCTGAATCCGTTGTTTGTGTTGGAATTGATGTTCTGTTGTCCGGTTAAAAGCCAAGGGAAATCATAACCAAGCATCATGTTTCCGAATCCGCCGAATCCACCGCCGAATCCACCCCATCCGCCACCTGCGAATAAGAGTAAAAGGATTATCCATCCCCAATCTCCACCGAATCCACCAAATCCGCCGTTTCCACCGCCGTACATTGGTGTGACGGGCATTACCATTCCATTTTCATCTGTAATAGCCATAATTTTTTCCTCCATGTAATTTTTGATGGTTAGGAACTATTCTCAAAACGAATAGTCCGTTTATAAATAAAAAGTCCGTCCGCTACCTTTTATTATTGAAATAAGATTGTACTTGTGGATTATTCCACATTTGTCTTGCATAATTTACTTGCTCTTGGGTTACTTTTCCGGAATTAAGCAAAAACTGTGCCATTTCATCGGGAGTTTTTATTCCCCTTATTTCCGCAGGATTGACATTGACACTTTTTAATAATTGAAAAATATTATTTGGCATATTAAATCCCATCGCTTAACTCCTTTTTAAGTGCATTTATTTCTTTCCAAATGCTTTCAATTTCGCCGTTAATTAAATCAAAGGCGGAATTATCCATCTCGGGTTTTTTATCTTCTTCTATCGGCTCTTGTGTATCTTCTTTAACAAGTTTGTACTTTTCGATTATCGGTTTATCAAATTGTGAAAAACCCATTGTCTTTGTGTAAAGATAAGGAGCATTTTCCAATTTGAAATTTACACTATTGCCACAACCGACCGGATAATTAAAAATTTCCTGTTCGCTCTTAACAACAATGAAACCGCCGTTTTGTATTTGCGGAATCTGATTAGGAAAATTATTTCCTGCGTTACCATAGAAATTATAAAAATTTGGATTATAAGCCATTTTTATTTCTCCTTCCTATACCAAAAATATTGTGGGATTTCTTTGCTTGAATCCCAGGAATCATATATATTGCCATCAACAATCGTTGCGACATGCTTTCCAAATCCTAAAACATAAACCCCTTTTGGATTATCCTTGGAGAAATCTTCCGCCGTATAGCAATCGGGACATGTGTTTGGTATCGATTCCCTGTAAAATCCGTTTCTTCGTAATTCCGCTCCCCAAACACTATTCGCATTCGGCAAATCTCCCATTGCATATCCGTTCATTACTAATTTTGCATAGGCGGATTCCCAATCAATCCCAAGTGCTTTTGCAATCGCCCTTATGGCACAATCTTCAACATTTCTGCCTGTGGGGTTCGGGTTGTATTTAATCCACATCCGTCAATCCCCCATGCGTATTAAAAATCTCTTTATCTTTCAATATTTCCAAAATAAAAAAGGATACCTTGAAAATAAATTCCACCGGAATGTCCTTCAATTCCTTGGCTTTTAACAATTTTTCCGTAAATTTTTCCATATTCATCGGCTTTTCCCCCTTGATTAAATTTAAGCACACAAAAAAGGCACTTTCGATTTACAAAAAGTGTAAATAAAGTGCCTTTTAAAAGGGGTTTTTGGGATTGCTATAAAACTTTTATTATTTTTGCGTTAACTTTCCTTGAAATCTTCTTTACTCCGTCAACGGACATGTGTAATTCTTCCGCTATTTCTTCAAGCGGTATGCCTTGGCCTCGTAATTCAAAGACTCGTTTCTCCAAGCCAACAAAATTACAATTCTCTTTAAAATAATTCAATTCGGGAACTGTAAAATCGGAGATAACCATTATTTTGTACCACTTCTATTCGCTTTTCTCGTTTTCACTTTGCGGATTGTCATCTCCATCGTCCTCCGTAGTCTGTATTATTTCTGTTTCGTTGTTATCCTTTGGCGGAGCATTCCATTGTATAAACCAAAGGAAATTCGTCACAAATAGCAATAAACCGCTTATTATGATAATTAATATCCG
The DNA here is from genome assembly GCA_902797885.1 of uncultured Ruminococcus sp. Lineage (GTDB taxonomy): Bacteria > Bacillota > Clostridia > Monoglobales > Monoglobaceae > UMGS1820. The sequence goes on along the minus strand of CADBUP010000202.1, from coordinate 2,295 downwards.
GTTTTTTATTTCTCGTCTTTTTAATTCTCTTAAAACATCCGTTGCAAGATTGTCCATTGCATTGTCCTCTTTTTTGTATTTTATCATTCAAAAAGAGTGATGTCTATTGGTTTTTATATAATGCACCCCAGGTCAACGGTCCCACACATCCATCAACCGCCAATCGCTTTCCGTTGATGTCGGTGTTTTCTCTTTGGAATTTTAATACCGCTGCATTGGTGTTCTTGCCCCATATACCATCAATGCCTTTGGGATCGCAACCATTGGCAAGTAATAATCTCTGCAAAATCTTTACATATTCGCCCCTATTTCCTTTTTTAAGGATGGGATACATAGAAATATCCACTTTGGGTTTTTCTTGCGAATTTGCGCCATTCTGTGCGTTATATGATACCCATTTATCGGGCAATCCGTTTTTCATCCATCTGCAATTCTTAACCGATCCCCGATATCTTCTTCTTGTGCCGTCTGCATCGACATACGAATATGTGATGCCCTTCCATCCGCTTGAACATTCGATGACATTATAAACCTTGCCATCGATTGTGACTTCATGTCCAAGATATACACCGACATGTCCGTTTGGCTTGTTCATCCATAGGATTCTTGCCTTGTTGCCCATGTGTGCAAAATCGTCCGTTATATCGGAGCATTGACACAAAAGTTCGGTTTCTGTGCAATCGCCTGTTATATTATAAGGCGGTTTTAAATAATATCCGGCGGAATTGTTGTTTACATCATATCCGTTTAATACGGCTTTGATTAAGCAAACACAATCTGCGCTTGTTCTTCCATCGCTATGGACAAAACACATGTTGTCCGGAAACTTGTTTTTATAATATGTTTTTCGTCCGGCAAGTGTTTTAAGCCTTGCGACAAATTCATCACTTGTCATAACAACCTTTGGATTCTTTGCAATAGCCATTATTTGCCCCCCTTTGTTGCCTGTTCCCATGTCTGCTTGATTTTATCAAAGCCAAACATACTTCCAAGCCATCCGCCGATAATTACAACAATTGTCCATACAACATAAGCTGCGGAAAAAGGAACATTAAAAATGATTGCATAGCCGATGCTTAAAAGGATCGCAAAGACAACGGCAACGATGCCAACCAAAATGTTTTTGGGGAATGTTTTGCCCAAGTCCTTTAAAATCAACTTGATGCCCTGAACAATTAATCCGGTAAAACAAGAAACAATCGCAATTCCTAATACAATAATCTGCCAATCCATAACATTTTCCTCCTATTTTCTGATTAAATATTTGTTTAATTCTTTTCGTGCATCGTTCATTTCATCAACATTGTTGCCATCTATCGCATGATTTAAAAGTGCCAATATTGCTTGTTGTGTAACCTTGTTCCCTTCTTCGATGGTTTCGATCTTTTGTTTATCTCTGCCGAATCTTGCATCGTATTCGACAAATGTGGCTTTTATTTCAAATTCCAACTTCTTTTCAAGTAAACTAACCCGTTCTTCCAAATTATCTGTCGGCATCCTTGTTGATTTGATTCTCTGTTCCACCATATTCCATAAAGTTAAAATCGTAATAATACCGCCACATATAACAAGTGTAATTTCTGCCCATTCTTTCATTTTTAGTTTCTCCTACTCTGCATATTCCCAAGTTAGTCCACCTGTTGATTTTCTTATTCCTCTGCAACATTCTGACACTCTTATACTTTTAAAACCATTTCTTTCCGCCTCTCTTGTCGACTTGAAAAAATATTTATTACCATTTTTATCTGTGCCGATTACAGGTTTCATATATTTTTGTATTTTTTCAAGATAATTGCACTTTCTTTTTTCTGTATAATCCATTCTGCCTTGTTTACTCGCCCATTGCATATTTTCGGCATAAGTAACCCATTCCAAATTTTCAACATTATTATTCAATGGGTTATTATCAATATGATTTACGCAAGGCTTGTTTTGTGGATTATCCACAAATGCAAGTGCCACAAGTCTGTGAATACCAAGCCACTTGAAATGGTGTTTGTCATAATATAATGCCACTCTTTTATAACCCTTATTTGATAAAACATATTTTAATATTTTGCCCGTTTTGATATTTCTGACTTGCCCATCTCTGCTGACTTCGTAATTTGGATATCCGTCAACCTGCATCCATTCGCTCATAAGTTTCTCCATTCTTCGTAAATAAAATATGCCAATATTAAAATTATACAAACGATAACAATTACTGTTCCCATTATTCTTCCGTCAAAGTATATGTAACCTTCATCGTCTGATTAGCGGTTTTCGTTACATAGGAATCAAGGTTATTGATTGTTG
>CADBUP010000201.1 GCA_902797885.1 uncultured Ruminococcus sp. | reverse complement strand
GTGTTCAATAATTTTTTCCTGCTCATCAGGTATTTTACCAGACAAGTCCTCAACGCTTATTCTTCCCTCAGCTTCTTTTAATACTATCTGCATTGCCTTGTCGTCCTCAAAACAGAAAATAGTTCTGAGTGCATCATGCTTTTTTATCAGGATATTATAAGCCTGCACAAATAAATCTGTATCAAGTTTTCCGTGTATCTCAAATTTAAGCTGATTATAGTATGTATTTTTGTGTTCTCCAAGCATATAATGGAAGAGCATTCCTTCCTGCATAGGAGTAAGTTTACCTTTATATTCAATATTATTCTCTGAAATATTCATTTTTTGGACCTCTGTATTCTAATTTGTACTATTCAGCCTAAAATGGCTTTTTCAATCTCTTTGCATATTTCCTTCGGATGTGTCTCGAAAATGTTGTGTCCGCCGTCCAGTATATAATGATCGAATCCATGATCAGTATAATTCTTCCAACCTTCCGACTGCTCTTCACTCATATACGGATCATCTTTTCCGTAGAAAACCGATAATCTGCAACCCAGCTTAATTTTTGAGGAATATTCGTATTCCTCTACCATTTTGAAATCTGTCTTGACTATTTTCTTATAGTATTCTACAGCAAACTTATTCTCATAAAATTCATCAGGAAATGACATATTTTCTTTAAGGAAAGAAATGAATCCATCATCGTCAAGCTGACTAATAAGTTTATTTTTATAATACATAGGATTACTTATATCCGGAGCCGGTGATGAAACAACAAAAAGTGCCTCCGGAGAAATCCCGTATTTTTCTGAAAGATATACAGAAGCTTCATATGCTACAAGACTTCCGCTGCAATCACCGAGAAAAGCGAAATTCTTTTCTTTGATTATGTCTATACAGTCGTCTGCAAGTGATCTTGCAAGAAGCTTGATACTTTCCGGCATAGCATCTCTTGCTCTTTTTTCCCGCATAGGATACTGAACGGGATAAATATTGATCTCATCTGATAAATGCTCTCTCCAGCCATGATAAGATGATGCTGTACCACCAGAACACGGAAAAATAAACAGATTGAACCGACCTTTTTCGCTTACCTTTTCATTACATATAATATTACTCATCATTATGCACCTCTTTCATACCTTTCAAGAACGCTGCTTATATACTCTGTTACTTTTTCTTTCTGTTCATTTATAAAGAAATGATCTCCCTCAAAATTTTTTATCTCAAAACCTTCAGGTGAATAATCCTTCCACGAACACAGATCACTGTATGTAAGTTCATCCTCAAGACCGTTCAAGACACTGCACCCGCACGAGAAACTGACTACATCATTCGTCCTATAGGTCTCAGTAATATAATAATCAGAACGAATTATAGGCACAAAGTAATTCTTCAGAACCGGATTTTCAAATATTTCAGGATTAGTCCCCTGCATTCCCATGATCTGATCTTTGAAATTATCTACATCAAGCTTATAGTATTCAGTAAAATGTTCAGGATCTCCGTTAAGATGGGGAGCATAATTTCCAGACATAAATATATGAACCAGCTTGTTTTTCAGCACAGGGTTCCTGCTTATTTTCTTATATAGCTCATATACAATAAAACAGCCCATACTATGTCCAAAAAGTGCAAATCTGCTGCCATCGTAATTCTCAAACAATATTTTATTATATATATCCTCTGCCGCTTCTTTTATAGAATTATAAAAATGTTCTCTGCTGCGAACACCGCGTCCTGCAAGTTCCGGATTAATAACGCTGATATTATCAGGAAAAAACTTGTGCCACTCTGCAAATGCAGCTGAAGAACCTCCTGCATACGGCAAACAATAGATTCGGATCTTCTCACCTGTCATCATATCTCAAACTCCTCTTCATAAGAAAAAACAAAGCTGTCATCTATTTTTTTATAATTCTCAATAGCACTGAATGGAATTATTGTATTTGCCCATATGATGCCTTTGCTTCTTTCCTTTTCCATCGCAGCTTTTGCTGCTTCTGCAACAGCAAGCGCTGTAATTCCATATGTTCCGCCGAGCTCCAGTCTGATATGTATAGATTTATATTCATCATCTTTTTGCCCGTCAGCTGTAATATCAAGAACATTCCATTCTTTTCGGCTATCATTATTCATTTTTGAAATGCTTTCAGAAAGGCGTCCTATCACTTCATTCATATCAAATTTATCTCTAAGGCTGTAATACTTCATTGCAGCAATACCTGCACCATTGTTTTCAGATATATCAAACCAATCAAGCCGCCCTATATTCATTTCGTTAAGCAGAACAGCGATCTCGTTGCTGATAAAACGCTTTATATACACTTTTTTACCAACAGCCTCACAAAAATCCAACCTGAATTT
>CADBUP010000200.1 GCA_902797885.1 uncultured Ruminococcus sp. | reverse complement strand
GAAGAACTTGAAGCTCAAAAACAATAGGCTAAAGAAACAGTAAAAGCAGTTAAAAGACGTAATACAGCTGGTCATTTTGAATGGGATGCTTCAACAATATCAGATTTGACTGGTTTGTTAGGTGATATTGTTGCAACAATTGGTTCTTTAGTAGGTGGAGGTGGTTTTGATCCAGTAACCTGGGGTGGTGCAGCAGTTAGTTTTTTAGGTCACACGGTAGCAGATTTTTCAAATCCTGCTAATACTACTTGGGATGCTTTAAAAGGTACTGCAATTAACTTAGGATTAGCTGGAGCCTCTCTTATTCCTATATTTGGAGCAGCGGGTCCAGTTGCTAAAATGACAAAACTTTTAATAAAATATGGCCCACTGTTATATAGTGCGTATGAAGAATACCCAGAAATTACAGCAGTTGTAGAGAAAGCGAACAATGGTGAAGATTTAACTACAGAAGATTGGATGACCTTAGGAGATGGACTTAGACTTATATTAGGAACCGCAGTTGCTGGAAAAGAAATTCATGCTGTTAAAAGAGCAACTAAACCTGGGGAATCTACTAGATCTGTTAAAATTTCAGAAAATGGAAACGAAAGAGCACTTAAAATTACTGATGAAAATGTATGGAATAGTCTAAAAGGCAAAAGTACTAATGAAGCAGATATTATTTTACGTGAACAGAATATTCTTCCACAAGATGCATCTGTTGCTGGAAGAAAACGATTTGGTATAGTAGGTAAAAGTATGCCATAGTTAGAGGAGACTAATAAAAGTTGGCTAAATAGACACGTACTTAATAGATAGCTTAAATCCGCATCTGAAGTTAAGCCGAATCAACGTAAAGATTGGTTAAGAGCTTAGGGTTTACCGACTAATGAACGAGCTAGAAGATGGTATGATAAAGTACATCGTAATAATCCTGCGACATAGGCTCAAAGAAATAGTATTTTAAGTAGACAAACGATGCCGGATGAATAGTGGGAAAGATTTTCTGGATAGCCTGCTACACCAGCTAATCCTGCAACTGCTAATCCTACATCGGCTAACCCTACATCAGCAGCTAGTCCTGCACCGGCTAATCCGAGTCCACAAGCACCATCTGCTCCATAGGCTCCAATTCCTCCTATTAGTTTAACTGAAATTCGAATAACCGAACTTAAAAATCAATTAAAGAGTAGACACTAGTCTTTAAGTTCTCCTAGAAAACAAACTGGTTCTAAAACTGCTCAAGAATTTCAGAATGCTATAGACAATAATCAAAAAATTGTAGCATATATGGATCAGGATGGAAAAATAACATGGGCTTTAGAAAAAGATGTTCCCAAATCAATGATAAGTAGGTTAAAACTTAATTCTAGATTAAAAATTGGAAATAATTTCTATACATTAGCTTAGTTATTTGCAAAAGGTGAGAATGTTATTTATGATATCAAATCTCTTAAAAACGGAGGAAATATATTTTTAAATAATGTTATTTTGAAATATAATTTAGGAGGAGATGTTTTAAAATATGAAGAGGGTGACTAGATTACTAATGAACAAGAATAGATAGTTAACCCTAGTACAGGTGATATTTTACAAAAACAATCTAACGGAGTATATAAAGTAGTAGGTAATACAAAATATAATAACAAGCCTAAACTTTAGAGAATAGGAGAAGACGTTGTTAATTTTATTAAAAATATAAATCCAGCAGATGCTATAGCTTTAGGTAGAGCGTTATGGGGAGAAAGTGTAAATAATAAAGCAGCAGAATTAACTAAACAAATGAGTACAGCTCTATTAGATCCTTAGAGATAGAGTGCTATTTTACATGGAGATTATACTTCTAAAATGTTAGCTGAAGAATTAGCTGGAAAAATTATGGCAGCTTCTCAAAAGCCTATTACGAGTGATGCTGGTGTATCTCAAGCTGCAAAATTAGAAGCTGCTTAGAAAGCTACTGAAGCATTACGTCAAGGTAATGCTGCAGATTCAGAAATGTATTGGAAAACATTTAATATCCTTTAGAATGTTAACAATGAAAACGCTAATCAAGAAGTCTTAACAAGTAATGAGAATCGTGGTAAAGTCACAGCTTCAAATAATCTTAGATTACAAATAGAAGCTGCGAGATTAGCTGCTAATTTTGAATAGATATGGCAGCCATTCTTTGCAGGAATGGAAAATAGAATGCGAGAGCATGATGCCTTACGTAAAAATGCTGATATTGCAGCTTGGCAACATAAAGTTACCTCTAAATATTCAGATTTAACTGATCAAGTTAAATAGCGATATAATACTATTTATGGTAATTTTAGAGAAGATTGGAAAACAGGACATACTAATGCTGATGGTACTGTAGATTGGAATGGATTAGATGAAGCTTGGTTAGCTAGTGATTCAGCAAAAAATATGTAGAATGAATTAACTAAATTGAATCAGCAATAGTATGATGAATTGTATGAAGGTTTATCTGACTTTTATACATATTCTCCATTCTAGTTAAAACGTAGACCAGATATTGCTACACCAGGTATTGTTTCAGACGATATACATTATATTCCACCTGTTACGAAAAGTAAACAAGGTGGAACGCTAAGTGCCGAAGATAGAAAAGCATTGAAAATGATTACGGAAACTAATAAAAACATTAGATCGGCTAATAGAGAAACTAATAAAAATATAAGACATAGTAAAACAGAACATCGTAAAGCGATGGCATTAGTATCTGAATTAGCAGCTGATCTAATTAAAAAAGCAACTGGAATATAATGAAAATTAGAAAATTAGCTGGCGGAGGCTTACCCGCCTTCGTCAGCTATGTTAATGTAAATCAACCACTGCCAGCTTATAGTGGACCAAGTACTTCTGGTAGTGCAGATACATCTAGTTCTTCATCAAAAAGTAGTTCTTCATCAAAGAGTGGAGATATAGGTTTATTAAGTAAGGAAATGCAAAAAACGCTAATGGAAAAGGGATTACCCAGCGACGTTTAGTATTTCTTACAAAATGTAGATATATTTGGTAAAAATATAAATCCATTAGATCCTCATTCTGAAGAACGAGCTTATTTAAAAATTCTATCAATGATACCTGAAATACAGCATAATAAAGAAGAATATGATGCTGCTGTAAATCATGCTAGAAGTAAAGGTACGTTAGATTAGACAGCTGTAACAAGCGATGGTAGAATTTTTGTAAGAGATAGAAAAACTGGAAAATTAGATATTAAATCTCCGCTGTAGAAAATAGATGATGATAAATATGAACGATTAACTAATGCTCAATTAGCTTAGTTAAGAGCTTATTAGTCACCTATGGATAAAGGTAATTATACTAATGTAATTGCTGGAAGTATTAATATACACGACATTGAAAGTAATATAAGTAAAATTCTTGATAAATTAGGTAATCTTTTATATAGTAAGGAATCATTAGTTAAGAAAGATGAAAAAACTGCAAAATTAGCAAAAGGTTATAAAGAATTAATTGAATAGGGTGAAGATGGAGTATATAAAATAACAGAAAAATCGAAGAGTTAGACTAGTAATGCTAAAGCGTTATTAAATTATATCATACTATCTTTAAATAAATAGGAAGTTGGAGTATTAGCTAATTTAGCATCTGAAAATGGATTATATGGTAAAGATGGTGTAAATACTATGCTTACTTTATTAATTTAGGGTAGACTTTAGTAGGAGATTGAAACTAAAATTAGTTATGATAAACAATCTACAAATGGTTCAAATACTGATGAAAATGGTAATAAGAAAACTATGGAAATGGATTAGATAATGCAAATTGTTACAGGAGACGGTTTGTAGCATAAGGATGTAGTAATTAGTCCGGGAAAAGGTAATGGCTATCTAGTAGACGCTTAGGTAATATCTTGGATACCCGATTCATCAGGAAACGGTTCAGTTGCGCCAGGTAAAGCATCTGATGTTTTACTTACTAGTAAACTTGGTAGAATAATTAATACTGATGCAATTCACGTAGGAGAACAAAGAATAAGTGTTAATCAATTATCTAAAATGTATTATGATGGTAGTCAAGCACATGCTCTTAATTTACCAGTAAAATATGATCAGAATGGATAGCCTATGCCTAACTTTGATCTTATAGATAACTATCAAATAGCAATGAAAGAAATATAGAAAAAAGGAGGTATTAAAAATCTATCTATACAAGAAGTAAATACTATATTTAAGAATAATGGGTTAGGTGAATATTTTAATGTTGATGGTAGTTTAAATACTAGAAACTTTATGCGATTTATTGGTATCTCATTAATTGGAGATGAATCCGTATTTAATGATGCGGATGAACTTACTGGAGTATTTACTAAAATAGAAGATAATGATATCCTTGAGAATGATTTTTCTATTAGTTTAGGTAATGATAAAAAACATCCTTATGAAATTGATGGAGATTTATATAAAGCAGTAGCTTATATACCTGTATATGATTCATTTAGTAACGCTAGAGTAGCTTCTGGACAATCACCAAAAACATCAGATCCTGGTTATGAACAATAGATAGCTGATGAATAGATGACTAATAGGTAGAGAGAATAGGGAACTCCATAGGTTCAAAATAATTTAGCAAAATCAGCAATTTAATATGGATAATAAGTAGAATGATTGGATTTTATTATCTGTACAAAATCCTAATCTTACTTTAGATTAGTTTGCAGATAATGGAATAAATACGAATAATACATCTATATACGATAGAGAAAAGTATTTAAACAGTACTTTAATATAGGGAATGGAATAGTTCTAGACAGATGGTAAATTTGATAAAGTTAAATTTAATAACTTTTATGATACAGCTATTTAGAATTATAACGATTTATCAACGCAGACCTATTCATAGAGAGCTATGGAAACAGCTTAGTTTAGTTATAATAATCTAGCTGTTTCAAAAGACAAACGTACTAAAGATCTTGGTTGGAGTATTATAAAAATACAAAATCCTGACCGTAGAAATTTTGGTATCGAACAACTTGGGTTTATAAGTAATCCTAAATTTACACCACAAGAAATTGCTCAGAATGAAAAAATATGGAATAATAAAACCTAGAAATGGGAAGATTCACCTAATGACAGCTGGTTATTTAGAAATTGGGCAGAACCGACAGCAATGGCTACTTGGGATTTTAATGCTGATGCTAATGGCAATCCTACAAATGATGAAAATGCTACAGTTTATCATAAAGGTGAATATAAAATAAATCCTGAAACAGGTACATATTATTATGAAACGTTAAATGGTAAATCTCCTTATGGAAAAGAATTATTAACTCCTTTTGATATTATTACAAAAGATGGTTCTAAAGCTAATGATTATGATTTCTTTGATTCTGATGGTTTAAATAAAAGTATTACAGGTTCTATAATGAAAACTACAGCAAGAATAGCTCCAATGTTTATACCATACGTTGGTCCAGTTTATATTGCTGCTAATATTGGCTTAGAATTAGCAAAAGTTTTACCAATTGTTTATAAATCAACATTTGGATTAGCAGATGGTGATCATAGTTTTGCTAATAAAATTGAAGGTATAGCAATGTCTTTTGATAATAATAAAGTTTCAAAAGAAGGTTCATAGAGTTTTTTCAATTCTGAATAGATTCTCAATATGATTGGAGATGTTGCCAAATAGTTATATGAACAACGTTGGATATTTACCAAAGCTCCTAGATTATTTAAACCTTATGGTATTGAAAAAGGTGGAACTTTAGAAAAAGCAATATCTGAAAAAGCAGCCACATACTTTAATGAAGGATTAGAAGCAGAAGCTGCTGCAAAATATGCTCGTTTAGGTAAATCTGTAGAAGATTTACACGCTGAAGCTTTTGCAAAAGCATCTATATGGGGTGCAAAGTATTAGAAAGAGTTTTAGGATGTTGGTAAAATAATGAGTCGTTTATATATGACTGGAACATCTTCTTATTAGGCATTTAGTGATGCAAAAGAAGAGGGAGCTTCAGATTTAGAAGCTGCCGCTATGTTTTGGGGATATGCTGCTGGTATGTATTGGTTAATGGGTACAGAAGTAGGTGAACATATTTTACCAGAATTACGTATGGAAAAACAACAAATACGTAATATATTAAAAAGTGTAGCAGAAGGTACACAAAAAGAAGCAAAGAAAGGTTTGGATATTGCTGAACAAGCAGCAAAAGAATAGTTACAATAGAAAAACATTTTTATAAGAACGTTTAAAAAAGCCGCTGAAGTTGGTAAAAATACAATAAAAAAGGCAACTAAACCTATTACAGAAGGTGGCGCTGATTTAACAAAGAATTTTAATTCTATTTGGTCTAATATGTTAGCAGAAGGCGTAGAAGAAGTATCTGAAGAAGCTCTTTATGATGCAACTAGAGCTACTTTTGACGCTATTGCGGCATTAAGTGGAAGTTCTACTAGATTATCACAATGGGATACTGCCTTACAAAGATATGGTCAATCTTTTATTGGAGGTATGCTTGGTGGAGGTATTTTTTAGGCTAGCAATGATATTCAAATACGTAAACGGTATGATCCAGGAAATGTATTAGTTAATTAGGAGTTAATATACTATATTCGTAATGGAGAAAAAGCAGAAATAAAACGACAATTAACAAAATTATATCAGGAAGGAGCGTTTGGGGATTCAAATCTTAGTACAAAACCATTGCGTATAGAAAATGGAAATATAGTATATGGTGAAGGAACAGTTGATGATAATCAAAATAAAGCAGTTTATGATTTAATGAATCAATATGTCGATATGATTGATGAAGTCTTAAATACTGAAAAAATGAATTTACCTGATGCTGCTATAATTAGTAATGACGGAATAACTGGACAAGAGGTATTACAAGAAATCCGATATTAGAATATAATGCGAGATTTAATGGTAGACCCTACTAGCGTTGGTAAAATGTTATAGGATTATAACTCGATGGCTGAGAGATTTTTATAGTTACACTCTGAATTAGATTAGTTAAACTCAGTAGAAGATTCTGAAAGAAGAAATGATCCGCAATGGTAGTTAAAAGTTGACGATGTAAATAGAAGACTTACCGAATTAAGAGATGAACGTGATAAATTCTTTGAACCAGAAACTTAGGCTAAGTATTTAGGTTTAATGATGTTTAGTGCAAACAATGGTTTTTCTGCACCAT
>CADBUP010000199.1 GCA_902797885.1 uncultured Ruminococcus sp. | reverse complement strand
TAGTTGCAGTTTATGAAATACCTAGTACTCATAATGGACAACCTATGGTAGATGTTATTCAACAATAGGGTAACATTAAGGTAACTACTAAAAATAAGTCTAAAATAAAGGCAATTAATAATCCTTAGGAATTGTAGAATGCTATAAACAATATTGGAAAAGATAAAGTATTATTTATAATAGAAGTACCTAAATCTTAGACAAATAAAACAACAGTTGTTGATTTTATTGCAAATGGACAATATATTGAAGGACAATATATTAAGCATGCTATTAATAAAACATAGCAACAATAGCAACCTCCACAAGGAAATCAATTTAATGCAAAAGTAGGTTGGGTTAAAAACTATAATGGAGAATTATGGAAAATTACTGAAATAGGAACAGACTATTATAAAATAGTAAATCCAAAAGGTGATGAGCAATAGGTATCGAAGGCTGATTTTGAAACACACGCTACAGATGCTACAAAAACTGAATTTGATGATGCAGTGGCAGCATTACAAATAGGAACTAATCAACCTGGTGGAACAACTTCAAATTAGCAAACTACTTTATAGAAAAGAATAACTAGAGCAGCTAACGTTGTTACTTTACAATTAACAGATGAGGAATTATTAAAAGTTGTCAACAATGCGAAAAATGGTAACTTAGGATTTAAACTATATACTGGTTTTGGATTCAGAACTGGTGTAGAGTTTAAAAGGGATGGTAATGGTAACTTATTAAAAGATACAAATGGCAATTATCAATATGTTGATTCTGATGGAACAAGTGATTTAGCATTACTATTAGATATTTAGCCAAATACATAGGGTGTTGTTACTGAACTTGAATATAACGAAGCTGTAAGAACTATTTATAAAATTCGATCTATTTTACAACACGAATCTGATTTTAATGAATTGCAGAGATAGGTTGAAAAAGAAATAAATAATTTTAGAACTAGATCTGGCAGATAGCCTATATAGTTTAAAGGATAGTTTAAATTAAAGACAATTCCTAATGATATTTATAGTGAAACATTAGATTATTATCCACACGCTAGAAATAAATAGGCGAAGTAGAATAAAGTAATAATATATACCAATGGTACTAATGAAATTACTTTAGGAACTATTGCTAAACCTGAAACAGTATTGAAATATGTCGAGTAGATGAAAAGATAGTTAACAAATTTAGTTAACAACAATATCATTTCTCAACAAGATATGGATATAACTATTCAAGCTTGGGAAGACACAATAGATTTACTTGCTAAAATTAATCAAGGTACTAGTCCCGGCGGAAGTATACAAACTTATTCTTTAGGTAATAATTTTACCTTCGGAGAAGATAGTTTATTAACAAATACTAAATCCGTATCTATAACTGAAGAAGGTAATTTTGCGTTTAAAGAAGACGATAGATTAATATAGGATTTTGATGAAATTCGTAATGACCCAAGTGCTATTTATTCTGATCCACATATTCTTACTGGTATATTTACTGGTGGTAAACATATGAGTCCAAATATGAATGGTAAAGTATTTACATTTGTAACTCACGATCTTAACTTAAGATATATGCCATCTCCTAATGCAATGCCAACTATTATTACATAGCGTGATGGTAATAAATTAGCTGAATTGTGGATGATTGCTTGGTAGGATAATATCGATTAGCTTTATTAGAATGAACCTGCCTATTTAAAGTATTTAATGGAGATTCGAGAAAAAATAAAGCCAATAAAATTAGGAGTTAAGGGTAATTCGTTCTAGGAAATGATAGAAAATCAATGTGCTTATAGAAATGCTCGAAGAAATAAAGATGAAAACGCAGTAGCTTCTATAGGTAATATCAATACTGGTGCCAGATTATTAGAACTGTTACTTAATATGGAGGCAGATTTAATGTAGTATTTACGTACTGGTAGTTCTCCAAATGTAAATGTTGGTGACGGTATTGATGCAGATATTCTTAATTTCCGAACAAGAGACGAAGTAATTGCCTTTGAATAGAATTTAAGACAACTTTTATGGGTTACTTGTAAAAATGTTAAGTTTTATTAGGAAAGTTATAAACTTGGTAGTAATTTAACGAAAAAATAGAAAACCGCTGAACGTAAAAAAATAATAGATAGAATAAAGCGAGAAATTTCATATAAAACTGGTTTACAATGGTCAGCAGACTATTCTACAACAGCACCAACTGAGGCTGATGAATAGAAGGTAAGAAATTCTTTTCATTAGTTATTTGATTTAAGAGAAAATGATCCTAATTTAAATAAATCTTGGTTAAAAGATGGTGACTATTAGTAGATTGGAGCTACTTATTCTTATACTATTATTGATTCTATAACTAGATTTTTTACTGGAGATCCAAGGTAGAAACAGTTTGTTTGGGCAGTAGAAGACTCTAAACAAGCGTTTTTATCTGAATTATCTAGTGTAATAAGTAATTATAGTAATCCTAATTCTCCTGCCAAAAATAACTTTACGGAAGGTATTTATTTTACAGCTACATACTTAAACGGCAAAAAAGGTGCTGCTAGAACAGCTACCGAAATGGCATATCCAGCTAATTATGTAAAAGGCATGTTTACAGTAGATGTTTCTGTTCAATCTGCTGAAAGTTTAGTAGGAGGCGCTGCTTATTAGGCATTAGCTTAGCAATTTGCTAACGTATAGGCTCCTTCTATTCAACAATCCGTAGATTTTGCTGTTGGAAATTAGGTAGAATTATATGATAAAAACGGTCAATTTATTGATACTTGTATCATTCAAGATATAAAAGATGGAAAATGGGGATAGTATTATGAGTTAAAATCTATGACAGATGGAACAACTATTACTAGAATAGGTGTTAAAACTGTAAAAAATGATCCTAGTAGACTTAAACTATTGTAGGGCAATCCATAGGGAAGTAATCCTCAAGGACCAACTCCTTTAACATAGCAAGAGATCGATTAGTATATTTCCGATTTTGTAAACAATATGGAAAATACAGCTAATATAAATTTATCTAACTTTGAATCAGGAATAAAACATAATATAACTAATATATATTATTCTAAAGATGATTTAGAAAGAGATATATATAATGTAATACGTTAGGCTACAAAAAGAGAGAGAAAAAATGCTAACGATGATTGGGACAATGATAGAATACCAATAACACATTTTAGAAAAAAAGTAGTTAACGGTGTAACTAAATATGAGATTCTTAATGTAGACGATTATGTAATAGAAACATTTAAAGAAAATAAACGCGTAAATATTAATGAAGATTCGTTTGAATTATCTTAGAATGCAGGTAGTGATGAAATAATAGGTGAATTTGAAACGGTAGATGGTACTAAATACACTTTCCATTATAATGGTGAAAATGTATAGTTTAATGAAATAGCTCCTGAAGAAAATCCACCTGTATAGCCCGATTAGATAGAAGGTGAAGCAGCGGATTAGTATGTAGCTGGTTTAAAGGAAAAAGTATAGAATTATCCAGGATTAGTAAATTTATTAGAATAGAGTGCGACTGATCATAGTGTAATTGATGATGTAGTAATGGCTATATAGTCATTTGCTATGATGGATCCTGAATTAAACGAATACGTAAAGAAAGAACTTGAAGAACAAGTAGGATGTCAATCTAAATTAGCTGCAATATTAGCAGCACAAAGTGCTTTTTAATATTTAAAATATGAAGAAATGTGCATTAACTGATGGAAATAAAAATAGATTAGTTCCTCAATTTGCAAAAATATTTTTAAATAGCAATTAGGATTCTGCCGAGAGTGCTGGTAACACTCTCGGCGAATTCTTGTTTGCTAATTTTGATGAAAACGATAACTAGGCGAATATTGTTTTAAATATCACAAATCAGGAATAGATTATTGCAGATACTTTGAAACAATGGGTTTAGTTAATGCAAACTGTTTTAGGAAATAGTCCAGAAAATGAAAGATTACAAATTAAATTAAAAGATGTTTTAACTAACATTGAATTAATAGCAAATACAGCTATAAATTTTGCTAAATAGAAATATCAAGGTGATGGAGAAGCTCCTATGGAGATGCCAAATGATGAATACTTCAATGTGGGTAAATAGGTAGAATTTTCAACACTAAATGATTTGTACGGAACTGCGCAATAGGCAAGAACCGAAATGCAAAAAATGTTGCGTAAGAGATTAATAGCTACATTATTCGTTGATTTTAAAAATGGAAGAATTATTAAAAATCAAGAATAGGTAAATGTAGGTATTACTGAATGGCAACAAGAATTAGTTGATAATATAACAAAATACGCTAAAGCTAGAGGTATAGATGCCAATATAAAATTATTTGAAAACGGAGTTTATCAAAGTAATTCCTTTACAAAATTATATACTTTAGCTAAAGACTTATTTAAAGACTTTAATAGTACTAAACTAAACAACATGTTTGGTTCTAGAATGTTACCTCTTGAAGGTATGGGATTATTAGCATATAACTCTTGGGTAATTCTTAATAATTTTGATATGCTAGTTAAAAATTTATTAGGAAAAACTATAACTATTAATGAATCTTTAAAATCATTTTAGGACGCTAGTAAAAATAAATATAGTTTAAACAATGGTTCTAATCTTGTAAAAAGTTGGCGTAGTACTGAGGATATAAGTGCTATTGATGAATTAGGTAGTGTAACTAAATTATTACTTGATTCTACACCTGTTTATAATTTTGATGACACTTTAGGTTTAGACTAGAAACCACAACGATTGTTTGGTAGAGAATTAACAACTGCTGATGTTGCATATGCTTTTGCTAAAGTTAGAGAACATCCTACGTTTAAAATATAGGCTTAGGCAATACGTTACAATCCTATGCTTTATATACCGGATTTAATTAAAGCTGCATTAGCATCTTCGACTAAATTTGACGAAGATACTTAGAATATAAAAAATATATTATTTTCAGTTTATAAGAGATTTTTCTAGTTACACAAAACTAATAATGATGAGGAATATTCTTTAACTGAAATAATGAATGGAGAATAGCAAACTAGTTATTACATAATAACTAATAATCTTCTGTCTTATATCACCGGTATGATAGATAAAACTGTACCTAATAATCATGTTGAATATGCTGTAGATTCTGATACAGGAAGAATTGTTCCAAGATTTAGTTCAACTAGTTCGTTAGAGAATTATAAATATACTGTACAAAGAAATATTGATAATCTTAACAACACATTAGATGCAGAAAGCAAATAGGAATTATTGGATACATTCCAATTAAAGCATACTGGACAAGGTGGACACATTAAAACTAAATGGAATGTAGAATATACTTTTGGAGGACGAAAATATCGTATAGAATTTGATAATACTCATAAACATTTGGTTTTAGAAAATCTAAAAGTTGAGTATGAACAAGGTGGAAAGAAAGACTTTATTGATTATAAATCTTATCCAGACCAAAAAGAAATAGAAAACGCTATAGTTTATTTGTTAGATAAAACATTATTTATGAATCTATCAAATAAACCAGAATTAGTAGACGTTATCATTGATTCATTTTAGAAAATTCCTAATTTACCTAATGGTGAAAAAGACAGAGTTCAAGCTTTAGCAAGAGTTGCTTTATTATCTAGTAGAGTATTACTTAAACATAAATTCGATTCAGAAAGTAAAGGAACATACAATAATGCCATAAATTATGAATATGGAACTAAAAGAAAAGAAGTATGGTTTGACAAACGAGCTGGAAAAGTTAAAGCTACTTTAATGGATAATCAAACTAATGAGTTACTTAAATTATTAGCTAAATCGTAGATGATTATTAATGGCGAAGTAGTTAAAAGTACAGTTCGAAATCTTGAAGGAAACTCAGTTGCTGCTGAAGGTTTGACAAACTATATTAATAATATACGTACAACTTGGTTAGATGCTGAATTCTAGGAAAACTCAGCGGTAGGTGAATGTATATTTGCTTTAAATCCAGATTTATTATCTACAATTACATTAAAAGGTGCAGCACAAACCTCTGATAAACTTAAAGTAAAGTCTAATAAAGATTTTAACGTTGCAGAAGCTGGTTTTTCAGCAGTTATGAAAGACTTTTTGTTAGGTTATATGTTAGTTAAAGATTCATCTGATAACTTTACTATAGATAGCTCTTATGATTTAGCATTTTAGCCAACAGTTACGGCTGATAAAGTAACAAATCCATTAATTAACATCGATAAAAATGCTCGATTACAAACTCCTTCTGGAGAATATAAACGAGTAATTGATATGACTACTTAGGAAATTCTAGATATACATTTTAAAACTATGGGTAATATGTATACTAGAATGAAGTAGAATATTACTTCGGATTATAATTTATTCTTTAGACAAGTATCACATACTCCATTACTTGAAGTATAGTTAAGAAATGCTGGAATAGATCCTAATGGAACATATACTTATGAACAATTTAGGGATATTATATTTCCAATAATAAATAACTTTGCTAATTCTGATAATACAGCTGGTACACTTTTTGAAAGTAGAAGTGCTGTTGAAGTATTTAATGATATAGTATCGTTAGATTCTAATGTAGTAGTAAATATCCATAATGTAGGTAAAAAGAATCTTGAGACAAATCCTGTTTTAGATTATCATTATCAAATTTATACTAACTAGGCATTGTTTTAGTAGCAAGTGTATAAAAATCAAGGTCGTTTTATTAAAGATTGTATATAGAATTTTAAAATATACTGGAAAAATGAAAACGGAGATGTTGATGAAGAAATACAAGGAGCTGTAGCAAGATTAAAACAACTAGGTATTGTTAGTTCTGAATAGAACTTTATTGATAATTGGGTAGAACCTGAAACTCAATAGATTATTCTAGCTAAAATTAATGGTGAACCTATATTTAGACGTGATGCTGATCAAATAATTCCTGGTGTACTTGGATTAGAAATTAATCCATTATTTGAAGCTTTTTATGCTCACGATTAGATGTTTTCTGTACAATTTGTTACTTCTACCGTTGGTGGTTGTTATGGACATAAAAATAACTTCAAAACTACGAATTTAACTCCGGGTACCATTGAATATATGGAAGAAGAAGAAGCAGGTAGATTACTTACACAATATAAACGTATGGTTATTTATCCTGCTACTACTCACGTTTATAATCAAGAATTATTAGAAGGTTGCGCAACTCAAATTAAGGTAGCGTTAGTATCCGATGTCGCAGCTCCAGTATATAACTTCTTAGATGAACAAGATGATATTGATGCACATGATGGCTCTGGTGCTTGTACTCCTTGGGTATCTGACTGGGAAAATGGTAGTTTAGGTGATGCTGCTGCTGGTACTGATAAGAAAACAATTGGTCATAACATGAACCATTAGTATCTTATGGGTACTGAATTTAAATGGGCATTGTTTGCAATAACTAATGAAAAAGTAGTTAACTCTGGTAAAAATAATAAAGGAATAAGTTATCGTCAAGTTTTAGAAAATATGACTGATATTGAATGGGATACTGCGGGTAGAGAATTTGATATTACTAAAACTTACTTCGGCAATGACATTAGTTTATTAGATTTTGGCAAGAGAATTATATTTAAAGCTGCCGAATAGTATAATAAAGAAGTTAGAGACGATTTTGGAGCTATAGACTATTTATGGGAAACTCATCCTGAATTAGCCCAAATAGGTACTAAATAGGATTTTATTGATTTTATAAATACAATTTATCCAAATAGTTCTGTAAAGGATATTTATTGGCATGGTACTGATTCTGATTTTTCAAATGGATTAGCTAGTGCAACTAGAGGTCAAGGTTCTGGTGCTCCAGAGACAGGTACAGAAATGTATTTTAATAGATAGCCTTGGGCATCTTTACAATATATAACAGGCGTTAATCGTGATCTTCCAGATGAAGACGGCTTTAATAATTGGGTTAAACTTTGGTGGGAATTAAAAGAAATTCTCGGTAACGGGAGAATGGAAAATGATGACTGGCGACAAGAAATCATTGGTCCAAATGTTAGATAGAATATTCCTAATAAACGTGGTAAATTTAGTAGAGTTTAGCCATTTGTACGAGAAGGTAATGGTACATTCTTAATTGAAAGAAAAGCTCGCTATGGATATCAGAACAGAAGCGATGAAGATTTCTTTAGAGAAGTATTTGGAATTAATTATGGTGTTGATACTTTTGAAAGTTGGGTAAATCGAAATAAAGAAAGATTTAAAGAAATTTGGAAAAATAGAGAATTTTCTGGAGGTTTATATCCAGTATTAATAAATTCAGAAAATCCAATTACTGAATCAGGACAAGATACCTACTATGAAGAACATAGAGGTTTATTTACACAAGCTAAAGCTAATAACAATGACGCCATATTAAGTTCTTAGGCTCGTAATGAATTAGGTTCTGATGTTTCTGTAGTATTTAATCCACAAGATAATGTCACTTTCTTAGGATCTCAATAGAACATTGAAGATTTTAGACAATTTGTAGCACACAATAAGAGATCTAACACTGTAATACCTGGAAGACATTATGAAGTAAAAGGATTAATTCATACTGGACATAATTTATATACAGTATAGTTATTAGAAGTAAATGATCAAGGATAGCAGGTTGGAGATATATTTAACGTTGAAAATATCGAAATTAACTCTAATTTTAAATTATGGAATGTATTTGGTGCAGAATTTTCTGAGGAAATACAAGAAGATCCTATTAAACATACTACAAAGTTAATTCCATCCAATAGTTCATCTAAATTAGTAACTTTCTTTGGTAATAATACAGGTTATTTAAGAGCTTCAGATGATCCTGATGGTATTATTCACCCTGAATTAGCACATCAAGAAGGAGAATTAGAAAGATATGGAAATAAAATTAGAGGTATTTCATTCTATCGTACAACTGCTGAATTACAAAGAAAAGAGAATTTAACTCAGCGTGATGTGTATTAGCCAATGAAATATTCAGATATTTCATATATTGTAAATCCTTCTGCTGTTAAAAATGGATAGATTAACGTAAATCCAAGAGAAGCGTGGTATAAAAAAACTAAGTTACGACATTTTACTGTAAGTATGAAACACTTTGGTGTTTAGATGGACGCTGATCACCATGCTGATGATGCAGAATTAACTGAGATGTCGTAGGTTATTTCGGCTTTGGAATCTAACGGATATACACATCATATAGCTAGAGAAGCATATAGAGATTTAGGAGCTATAGTTGAAGTACAATTAAAACCCTATTTAGATGCTATTGCTAACTATTACCAATTAGGTGATAGAAAATCTCTTTACGAAGTAGTTGGTAAAGCATTCTTAAATTCTTTTAATAATACATCTCAAGATAGAGCTGACTTAGCTGATAGACTTGTTTACAATCTTAAAAAACAATTAGGAGATAAATTAAGTTTAACTGAAGCTCAAGTATACATTCCGTTTAGTGATAATACTGTTTTATCTAAAGCTATTGCTGCTATTACATCACAAATTAATAAAACTGCAATTAAGAGAAGATATTCTGGTATTGCTGCTGTTATGATCCCGGCTTATGATTTTATTAAAATTTATAAGACAGAAAATGGAACTGATAGTACCTTTAGAGGTTTAGTTAATAGTTTAGGTACACCTGATAGAGTCAATACCTAGTTAGAAAAATAGACATAGGATGGTCCCGTATTAACTTCACGTCAAATTAGATTAGGTAGAACTTACCGAAATTTAAATACTGGAGAAGTTATTACACTTGATACATTACCTAAATATTATGCAGCAAGAGAGGCTGTGAACGTATAGTACTAGGAAGACTTTACAGTAGGTAGAAATTTACAGCCAGCTAGAACGTCATTTAAATCTATAGATAATACTGATGAAATATTTGATATTTATGATACTACAGCAGTAAAGAATAGAATAGCTTTTTCCCAATGGTTTAATGATTATGAATTTGAAGAAATTGATAAAACAGGTAAAAAACAAAAGATTAAACGATAGGGATTTAAAAAAGCTTCAAATAAAGTCACATGGTTAACTACTATTAGAAAATCTGGTCCAAATAAATACTCAACACCTTTAGAGGATTTATAGGAAATAATTAGTAAAGTAAATTATGATAAAGATAAAAATAATAACAGTAGAACTTAGGAACTTTATTAGAAAATATTAAGAACTAATAATCCTGATTATATTACAGTTTACGTTAAACAAATTGGAGAATATCTTAAACAGGAAGTAGTAGAAACATTTAGGCACTTATATGATGATAATGAAGTGTATATAGATGGTATAGGGTTAATTGAAGTTGATCCTGACTCAATAGTTTAGGAAGAAGCTGAATTAGTATTATCTAAAATATATGCTACTAAATATGGATTAACAACTGGCGTTAATTTAAATGATATTAATGAAGAATGGTTTGAAAAACAAATTGAAGGATATTTAAAACCTACTAACGTATTGTATAATATTGCGTTAAAGAGAGCCAACGGTGTACACACATACATTGTATTAAAGAATAATGCGCATACTCTTATCGAACAAGGTTTGCAAAAAGTAGAAGTAAAACCTGAACGAGATTACATTACTGGTAAATCTTGGAGAAAAGATTCAGTTACCGGTAAGAAATTAATGCCATTTGATGATTGTGAATTATATGTTGGAGCTGATGGTACAGAATATGTTGTAACGGATAATATTGAACAATTTATTAATCATAAGGAATATGAATCTATACAAATAAATAATAGAAATGGAGTAGATCCTAATCCTGCATTTTTAGCTTTAAATACGTTAGCACAACATAACGACAGTAGACTATTATAGCCTTTTAAGAATGTTAAAGATGCATAGGAATTTGTTAATACACAAGCTATACGTGAAACAAAAGCCATAAAAAGGGCAGCAAAACGCAAATGGACTTCTTTCTAGAAATCTCTTGAATTTACAGCAGCACGTATTCCATCTTAGTCTATGCAATCATATATGCCTATGAAAGTTGTAGGTTTTACTGATTCAGAAGAAAATAAAGCTTATGTTAGTCATTTCTAGGCATTCTTATAGGGTTCTGACTAT
>CADBUP010000198.1 GCA_902797885.1 uncultured Ruminococcus sp. | reverse complement strand
ATTTTCCTATATTACAACAGCAAACGTTTTATCGGATACTCCTAAATTCTTATCTACAGATTATGGTTCATAGTGGCCAGACAGTGTGATTCAAACGGCTACTGGTGTATATGGTATTGATACTGTAGCTAAAAAAGTCTGGCGTTGTTATGATACTCAATTTGAAGCTTTATCGGATCTTAAAATATAGAAATTCTTAAAGGATAACTTATAGGTAGATGAACAAGAAACTCAACCTAATTTACAATCTTTAAATGTAAAATCTCATTATAATAAACATAAATAGGATATTATGTTTACTTTCTTTAAAGTAGTTGATGATGATTTTATCGGTTGGAATTTATGCTATAATGAAATAACTAAGAAATTTACTACTTTCTATTCTTGGATTCCTTCTTATTCTGGTAATATTAATGACATTTATTATTCTTTCAATAATGAATAGTCTATGCATAATAACCAGTATAATTATTTATGGCAACATAATAAAGAAAATAATTGGTGTAATTGGTATGATGAGTAGCATCCTTTTGAATTTGAGTTTATAGTAGCAGATCATCCAGAAGTACATAAGATTTTTAACAATCTTAAAATAATTGCTAACAAAACTCAACCCGAATCATTCCATTATGAAGTGGTAGGATAGGCTTATGATTTTAAAAACGATAAACCTAATATGTATTATCGTTAGGAGAAAACAAAAGAAACATATTCTAAAAATTATCCAAATAAAGATTTAGCATATGATAAAGATTATACAAAAAAGGTAACACCTAAATGTAATGCTAAATCTACAATGTTTCCACTTACTGTGAGCCACGTTAATAAGAAGAATAAAATATATGATACTTATCAAAGGCTTACATCTAAATCACAAGATTATCAAGGAATGAGCGGTTCTGAAATAGTATATGATGATTCTGCAAATGAATTTGACGTAGCTACTCATATTAAAGCTTGCCCAATGGATGGTTTTGAATGGACTCCATTTGTATATGATGATGATCCTAATAGAGAATAGTTAAAGAATTATTATAAATCTCATAATATACAAATTAGACATAACGATACTAATGAATGTTGGGAAAAGAAAGTTGAATATGGTAGACGTTTAGGAAATTGCAAATATTCTGAAGATTAGTGGGAAATCTAGATTCCTTCTATAAATTATGCAGAAAAGAATGAAAATTGGATAGATAAACCACCAATTAATGTTGCTATGACTCCTATTCCAGAAGATTTAATGAAAAAAGGACAATTACAAGTTCCAGCGGATGTAGAAACTGATTATTGGGGATCATTAAAATAGACTAGGTTAAGAGATAAATATATACGAATTAGAGTAAGATATACTGGAGACTAGTTAGCTATCATTTCCGCTATCATTACTCAATATAAAGAAAGTTATAATTAATTATGGGAGACTTATTAAAGAATAACAAATGGTGGTAGAGTAATAGATCAACTGTAGCTACTAATATTACAAATCAAAATGGAGCGCCTAGTGGAGGTTAGCCAATAATTGATACAGTTCCAAGAGATAAATAGTATTTTGATTAGGCAGTTTAGTTAGCTAAACAGCAACAATAGACGGCTAATCCAATGGCTAATCCGACAGACTAGAATGGAGCACCTGCTGGAGCATATACTGCTTCGCAACACGCAGTTACCACTGAAAGTGGTTATAAAAGACAAGCTAGTACTGGCGAAATAACTAAAGAGAGTAAAGGTGAAACTATTCCAGATAAACCTGATATTGGATCGAAAGGTGGAGGTCTAGGAGATAAACTAAAAAATTTTGCAGGTTCTAATGGTGGAATGATAGGTGGCGCATTGTCTGGTATAGCTAGTATGATCGGCAAACGTGGTATGGATGGTAAATATGGTAGTATTACTAAAGGAATAGATGCTGCTTATGATACTGTTCAAAATATTGCTGGAAAAATTCCTGGTGTTGGCTAGATTGTAAGTATGGCAATGGGGGCTGGTAAATTGTTAGGAAACGCTGTTAGTAAACTTGGTGGAGGTACAGACGGTATGACTAAAACCGATGCTATTATGAATTCAGCATTTCTTAATTTAACACCCCTCGGCCTTATTAATGGTTTTGGTGGTGCTAAAGCCGATACATATACTCGAAATCAAGAATTAGATAAATCAACTAATGGTGGCTTCCAAGGATTTCTTTCTACGCAAGATGTTACAGGTATAGGTGCAGGTAAAAAATATGGTTTATTTAGCCGAGGTGCTATGAATAAACAAAATCAATTAACTGAATTTACAACTAATATGAAACATACAGTTAGTGGTATTGTAGATACTAGTACAATTAATAATCTTGCTGCTTAGGGTTCTACGCCATTCTTAGCTCAACAGTAGTCAATAGATCTTAACGGTGGTATACAACAAATGCGTGCTGCACGTTGGGGTATGAAAATTGAAAAATATAAAAGGCCAGCTAATCCATTTAAACTTAAAAAATATGTTAGACCACAAGGTATAAAAAATTTATCACCTAAGTCTTATGGCCCAGAAGGAATGATACAATTATATGATAAAGATGGAAATCCAACACGAGGATTAACTAGAGCTTAGGAGTTAGGGTATGAACCAGTTGTTAAATATAATGGTAAAGCTGGGTTTATTGGTTATGATTCCAATCCTGCATTACCTTATATGTTAAAAACAAAAAATGTTACTCTTAATAGGAAAGGTGGATAGTTTAGTCGTAAAGTTGTTCACAAATATAGTTTTGGTAGTTGGATTAAGAATTTATTTAAATCTAATGATCCTAAATCGAAAGAAAGTATGGATTAGCGATTTGGATACAATTAGCAATATCCAAAATAGTAGGAAAATTTCAATGTGATGTCGAATAAATAGTTTGTGGAAGATAACGAACAATTTATGAGAGATCTTGAAGGTCGGTAGAAGGAGCGACAAGTTAATTATGATGAACGTTTTAAATAGTTATCGGTATAGTAGAACAAAACTACACCAGATACATCAGCTAATAAAGAGCCACTTGCTAAACCTGAAACTCCAAAACCTGAAGCGGTTTCTACTCAACATTCTACGGAACAATCTACTTAGTAGCAACCCGTTACAACACCTACGTAGTAGAATAATAAATAGTCAACACCAACTAAATCTGATAATTTAACAAGAGTAGGCAGTGTTAATGATTCGCAAACTGAAAATGATAGCAATTTTGTATATCGTGAACCAGACAATTTTATGACTGCTAAACCAACTGATGTATCATAGCCTATTAAATAGACTAATGCCACATAGACTACCTCTACAGCACAACCACATAATCTACAAGCAAAACCTGTAGGAGTAAACTTATCTAATAAAACAAATATACCAAAATCAAATGTAACATTCACTCCTAGAAGTGTTGTAGATCGTTAGGATAATTTTATAACTCCGCAACCTGTTGGATAGGTTAATAATACATCTACTGATGTTCAAACATAGTCTGTTTAGCCAAAATAGAATGAAACTGCTACTGATATCATTACTGAGCAACCGACATGGGATAAAAATGGAGTTACTACTAAATCAAATAATGTATCATAGACAAAACAAACTAACAATTATGATTTATCAGATTGGGATCCAAATAAACAAAGTTGGGCAGATTATGTTTCTTCAAAATAGACTAGAGATAATAATGGAGAATTAATTATAGATGGTACTAATTTATATAATTATATAAATCCATAGGATAGTGATTTTAGTAGAACCGGTAAGTCTAGTAATCAATAGGATTTATTAAATGTTTCTGGAGACTTGATTGACCGTTTTGATGTTGCAGGTTCATTCTCTAAATTGAGTCCTGAACAGAAAAAATAGTTAATGAGTAAGTATTTACAGTATTATTTCGAACAATATCCAGTGTATAAACAAGGTGGAACATTTACTCAAAATGTATTAAATAAATATCAGCAAGGTAATAAATTAAAACGTACTTTTAAGACTATAGATGTTGCTACTGGTAAATATGTAGAAATACCTAAAGATTTGGATCAAGATCAAATAAAAGGTAGAAAACCAATTAGACTTGCTAATGGTACTTCTGTTTATTTAAATGGTGATGGTACTGTAAGTTCTGATCACTGGGAATCTGGTGAACGTAGGGAACATTTGACTCCTAAAGGATAGGAAGGATTAAAACTTCCTAATTGGATACAGTATAATAAAGATAAGGATGAATATTCATCTAATTTTGATAATACGTCATCTAAAGACGAT
>CADBUP010000197.1 GCA_902797885.1 uncultured Ruminococcus sp. | reverse complement strand
AATACGTCTATGGCACTTAGCTTGAACCACCAATTCTTTATGCTCTTCTGCAAAGCTATATTTACATTCAATGACGGCTTCGACATATAGGTATCCGCATTTCCCTTCAAGTTGCCGCTTGTATTAAGCATCAAGTACCATTTTTTTGGCAATATGATTAGATTCTTCCAAACTAGGCCGAGCTGCGGATGGTCATAGCTGAGCCCGTCATAAGTTAACCATTGCTTAAAGCACCAGATGTTCCATGAGGGTCTCCATATTTTAAAGAAAGTGGGAGAATAAGAAACGCTGACATAAGAGCTTGAATATGAATGGTTCTTATAGCTGGCCAGCACTGCGGGTATTTCGTCCATCACGTTGAACAATGAAATTACTGCATCCTTCCCGTAAGTGTATAAACCCATGAATTGTAGGTCCTTATATGAGGCATTGAATGACACTTGATGATTGTAAGTGGGTTTCAATAAGGAGTTTCCCTTATAATACCGGAAATTGCTTATATATTGCAAGCCTTCGTCAAGTTGAGTGTAACTAGGTTTTGACATATATATATTGTAGCTGAGCATCAAGGCCAGTCCTTTCAGGTCAAATGAAAAAGACGCAGATGGCAGAATGTGATGATATGAGCGGCTACTCTCATCCACTCTCTTACCTCCGGTATAATAGTCATAATTAGCATATTCATATCTCAATCCCAATTGGGTGAAGCATTTTCCAAAGCTCTGACTATAATTGACGAAGACACTGGCAGCAGCTTGCTTCGACTCGTTGTCATTATGCTTCAGCACGTTTGTGTAGTCATTGTCTTCTGCGTCATAATTCTGTGAGAAGCGTGTGTAGGTCGTTTCAAAGCCATATTCCAGCCTCATGTCTTTTACAGAGGAAGTAAAAACGGTTTTCAACGCGCCCATATCGGCTTTTGTTTTTGCAACAGGCATCAGTAAAGCACTGTCGTTTACTTGCGTGTCTACAATAACCTGCCTGTTATTCATGTTGTTGTGCACGTACGTTCCGTCAACGTTAAGCAAGAGCTTGTCGCTGAATTTATTCTCATAATAGAAGCTCACAGTATGGCTCCCATTTTGTGATGATTTCTGCGAGTTTGTGTCAAACTCCGTCAAATTGCTTCCACTCTGCACATCATTATGATAGTCTTGCCGTGCGTTGTTGTCAAATGTCCTACTGAAAGTATAAGTAAGCCCCAACGATTGCTTTTGCGAGAACTGGTTATTTATGCCCACAGACACATAGCCGTTTTTCATGGATTGGTAGCCATCTCCGGCATAGTTGGCATATATGTTCTGACCCTTATACTGAAAATCATAAGTGTCTTTACGTGTATAATGAGAGTTGTTGTATGTATCAAAATAGGAATTTACGAAGAAATCCAGCCCTTTCTTGCGATAGTTCAAGTTTAACCATCCTTCAGTGTCCCAACAACTAGACGCGCTCTCCTTCATGGTAACCGATCCTCCAAGCCCCTCACCAACAGGCTTAATCGTTGTGATGAAAAGAACAGCCCGCACGTCAGAACTATATTTGGCGCCAGGGTTCATGTCTATCTTTATATCCTTAATCATATCGCTGGTTATTCTGTCCAGCTCGCCCTTGTTACGCATGGGCTTATTGTTGATATATATAAGAGGCGTGCCCCTCCCTAAGACGCGCAAACCGTCAAAACTCATCAAAGGAAGTTGTTGCAAGACATCCACAGCCTTGCCCAACTGGCTGTAAGCCGTTCCTTGAATATTGGCTTGAAACACGCCATGAACCATTTTGAATGTAGGAGGCGTTGACGTGATGGTAACCTCTTTCAAAGTTTGCTCAGCTGTTGGCAGAATAACATTCATGTGTCCGGCTGCCGGAATAATCTGGGTCTTATACCCAACATAAGATAACCTGACCAGTTTGCCCTCTGGCGAATCATGAAAAGTGAAGGCACCTTCTTTGTTAGTCACAGTCCCTGAAATAAATGAAGAATCATTAGCCTGAAGCAACGACACGGTGACATAAGGAATGGGGGTGCTGTCATTCTCAGCCACCTTGCCCATAATGGTTTGCGCCGTTGAATAATTAGAGCAGACCAAAGAGAATAATAGAAAAACAATAAACTTGAACTTATACATATTATTATGATATTACGGTTTGGTGATTAGCATTGGTACGCTTCTTTTCATTGGCTAAGAGGCAATCTTCTAATATCTGCTGGTTAATAAAAAAAGGACACATATTATATTCTTTTCCCTCAAATATGTTTTTATGCCTAAACCACTGGCAGCCTCCGTCACAAAGGGGGAATAAGGCACAGCTCTTACATTTTGGCTCATTGAAAATAGACGTATCATACAAATAATGACTTACTAGTGCAGGATTCTTTAAATTCTTTTCCTGAACATATCCGATAATACTTTCAGGCTTATTAAAGTCATTCCAACACTTATACATTTCACCATCAGGACCGATTATGAAGCAATTATTCTTTCCTCTATCTCCAATGATTTCTCGTTCATTACGTCCCCTTCATGGAGTATTTCTAAAAAATTATTTTTCATAAAATTTTATTATTAAGTGCCGTCTAAAAGCTTCCGGCATTGCTTCCCTATTTTATCAGTTAGGTCTAATTATATAATTGTGGCCATAATTATATTCATCGAAAGCACAAGTGCGGTGCTCATGGTTAGAGAGAGGTCTGCTCTCAGTTTAATTT
>CADBUP010000196.1 GCA_902797885.1 uncultured Ruminococcus sp. | reverse complement strand
TGACTACTGTCAAGAACATGTTCCGCAACTGCCGCAAGATGACGACGGTTGGCGACCTCTCCAACTGGGGTACTGTCGGTGTCACCACGTTCGAAGGCGCGTTTGACGGCTGCGGAAGCCTGCAGAAGCTGAACATCAAAGATTGGGTCATGGTCACCACGACGGGCACGGCGCCGAACTACACGTACGGCACGACGGGCAAGACGCGTACGAACATGTTGCGCGACTGCTGGAGCCTAAACGAGCTGACGCTTGGCCAGTACGTCGTGTTGGCTAGCACGGGCTTCGACAACTCGCTCGATAATGTGAAGGCCACGACCGATGCCGATTACGACTCTGCCCTTCATTCCACTGAGGTCGACGGTACGAACTACATCGGCCGCCACGCCAAGGACGGCATGTGGGTGCAGAAGAACACGTCGACCAACTACGAGGATTGGTTCGGTTCGACGACCGACTTGGGCGCACGCTACTCCGAGTCTCAGAACTACGTATCGCGCCCGACGAGCGACATCACCTACACGTGGGATTCCACCCGCATCGGCGGTCGCTTTAAGAGCGATCCGACCTATGGCAACACATGGTGGAAGTTCACGAAGACGGGCACGAACGCCGGCCTGCTCGAACTGGGTGCTGACGCCATCCCGAGCGCGCCGAAGACCATGAACGAGGTATATGACGGCGTGTATTCCGACGGCACAGGCGGTAGCTCCATCGCGGCCCGTTCCTCGAATTACATCCTGCCTTGGCGAGACATCGATCCGCAGAACACCGATGAGTACGTGCTGCCGATTGCCGTTGACAGCAACACGTTGTTGCCCGTCATCGACGAGGCCAACGGCGTTCTTGACCGCACGCAGCAGGGTTACAGCTCACGCATCAAGAAGGTCACCACCACGGGCAACCTGGCCCCGCAGTACCTCGACTATTGGTTCTACGACCACCGCAACCTGCTCGAATTCCAGGGTGGCGGCCTCAACGTAGTGAATACCGAAACCATGAAGTCGATGTTCGACCGCTGCACTACGATGCACACCGTCACCGGCACCGACGGCTGGACGACCACCAGCCTGACCGATGTTTCCGGTATGTTCAAGGAAACGTACATGCTGGCCAACCTTCCCACCTTCGCTGGTTGGGACATGAAGGGCGTTACCGACTTCAGTCGCATGTTCTACATGTCGCAGACACTGACTGAGATTGTTGGCACGGGCGTGTGGAACACGACGTCGGCTACCACGTTCAATGAGATGTTTGCAACCGATAACGTTGCGCGGCATCCGATGCGCCTGCGCAAGCTCGACATGGACAACTGGCACATGCAGGCCATCGCCGCAAGCGACGTCTCCACGGTGAACGCGCTGCAGGCCCGCGCGACGGCTCCCACGGCCAACCGAATCCTGTACGGCTGCGTCGAGCTCGACGAGATCAAGATCGGCGATTACTTCACGAAGAACAAGACCGAGGAAATCGCTCCCACACGTTCGCTCGTCATCGAGTCGTCCCATAATCTAGCTAGGGGCGATATCACCTCCTGGTATGTTTACACGCCCAATTCGTCGTATGTCACGATTCATTTCGATCCGAGGACGAACATGGGCGGCCATGGTAGCCGCGAGCACACGTCGTACGGCGATGACAGGTGGCGCTGGTGGGGTGCTGACACCATGACGGTTTCAGTTGGCACCGGCATCAACACGACTGCGACTTGGAGCGTGACGCGTGGTTGGGACGGCTACCAGTACACTGACTACGTTTTCTCGAACGACCCGGCGATGTACAACACGACGATGGTCGACAAGGCGTACGACAACCAGCAGCAACGCTTCACGCCGATAAAGGACGACAATGGCAACTGGATCACCAACATCGACTGGATCACCATTACGTATAGCTTCAGTTTTGGCGACAACTGGAGCCACTCGAATCAATGGGGCATCAAAGCCACGTTCTACAGCGATGTGGAAATGTACCAGATGGGCTCGACCAATACCGTTCCCACGTATGCGAATGCATACAAGACAGCTTCGGATGACCCCCTGAACGTTTCCGGCATCAGCAATGCCAGGACGAAAATACTGACAGCTGGCGTTGCGGG
>CADBUP010000195.1 GCA_902797885.1 uncultured Ruminococcus sp. | reverse complement strand
ATAATTTTACGGCAAAAAAAGAAATACGAAAAGTGATTGAAGATTTTAAGCCAGATGTAATACATACAAACAATTTATTTGGAATATCTAATATTATATGGAAAATAGCAAAAGAGGAATATAGTATTCCGATTATTCATACATTAAGAGACTATTGGATGTTATATCCTATAGTCTCAAATGAAAAATTATCTAAAATATTGTTACAACCATTTATGAGAAAAAGAACTCAATATGTTGATGTAGTAACAGCACCATCCAACTGCACATTGGAAAAATTTATAAGTAATGGATATTTTAAATCATCAAAAAAAAAATGTGTAGTTAATGCAATAGATATAGACATTGAGGAAACTAAAAGAATAATAGATGAAAAGACAAAAAGAAAAAATGAAGATATCAAATTTATGTTTGTTGGTATGTTAACAGAAAATAAAGGAATAAGAAATTTATTAGAAGCATTTACTAGTATAAAAAATGATAAAATATCATTACATATATATGGACAGGGGATACTAGATAATCTTGTAAAAGATAAAGAAAAACAAGATACTAGAGTTAAATACCATGGACAATTAAAAAAAGAAGATTTAAAAGAAGAATGGAAGAAAAATGATGTATTAATTGTTCCGTCAATATGGGAAGAACCATTTGGAAGAGTTGTTATAGAAGGAAACCAATATGGATTACCAGTTATTGGAGCTAATAGAGGTGGAATAAAAGAAATTATTGATTTAACACATTCAGGCGAAATATATCAATTTGATGATATTAAAGAATTAAAAAATAAAATAGAATATTTTTGTGATAGAGATAATATAAAAAAATACTTTCGAAACATTTTAAGTAATATAGAAATATACTCTATAAAAAATCAAATAAATGAATTTATGAACATTTATGAAGCAGAAGGGAAAAAGGATGAAAAATAAAATAATAATATATCCGAATATAAAAAACGCAGGAAACAGATATTTGAATAATTTATATCAAACAATTAAGGATTCATATGAAGTTATAGGACTTGATGATGCTAAAAAACAAAAAAAACTATTTAAATATGATATATATCATTTCAATTGGATAGAAGGAAACAACAAAAATAATTATTTATCTATAAAATTTGATTATTTTAAAAAATATATTTTTATAAAATTATTAAAAATATTAAATAAAAAAATAATATGGACAGTACATAATAATTTACCACATGAAATAAAAAATAAAAAAGAAGTTATGAAATTTATAAGATTTATGGCAAAAAATTCTGATAAAATACATATTTTATGTACAGAAACATTGGAAAATAGTTATCTAAGTAAATACAGTAAGAAAATTGTACATATTCCACATGGGGATTATATAGGAAACTATGAAGGAAACGATATTGACATTTATGCAAGGTATAATATTCCAAGACATAAAAAGATAATGCTTTTTGTGGGGCAAATTCGAAAATACAAAAATATAGAACTATTAATAAAAGCATTTAATGACTCTAAACTAAAAGACAATGATTTTATATTATTGATTTCAGGCAATTGCAATGATGAAAACTATAAAGAAGAACTTATAAAAAAAGCAAATAATACGAATATATACTTTGATTTTAATTTTATAAAAGACGATGAAATGCAATGTTATTTGAAGAGTTCAGAAATAATAATTGCACCATATAATAAAAAAAGTTCTTTAAACTCAGGAACATTATGGATGGCTATGTCATATTCAAAAACTATGATATTACCATTAATCGGATGTATAAAAGATATTAAAAATTATGACAATATTTTGTATGCATATGATTATAACAGTGAAGAAGAACACTATTCATCTTTATTAAAATGTCTAATAAGAGTAAAAGAAGATATTATTCGTAATCCTGAAATATTAAAAATAAAAGGAAAAAAATCATATGAATATATTATTAAAAATCAATCATGGAAAGTAATGAAAAGAAAATGGATTGATTTATACAAATTTTAAAATAAATAAAAAAGAGAGGAAAAAATGAGAACAGAAGAATCATCTAAAAATGCGTTTACTTCTATGCTATTTTATGTAATTAATAGTATTTTTAGTTTTATATCAAAAACAGTATTTATTCAATTTTTAGGAATAGAATATGCTGGTTTAAATTCATTATTTACAAATGTGTTGGGAATTTTAAATATTGCAGAGCTTGGATTAAGTACAGCAGTAGGATATTCTTTATACAAGCCTTTAGCAGAAAATGATACGAAAACTATAAATGAAATATTAAAATTATATAAATTTTTATATAGAATTATAGCAATTATTATATTAATAATAGGTTTGAGCATAACATTTTTCTTGCCATATATGATAAATACTTCTATAGATATCAAACAAATTAAAATATCATATATATTGTATTTAATATCTACAGTTGTTTCATATTTATTTACATTTTTAAATGTACTACCATCAGCAGACCAAAAAAACTATTTAGTTGTAAAAATACAAGGAATATTTAAAATCATAAAAAATATAATACAATTATTTGCAATTATTATTTTCAAAAATTACTATGTATGGTTAGTTATAGAAATATTAGGAAATATATTAAGTTATATATATACTAATATAATTATAAAGAAAAAATATGAATACTATCACGAAAATAAAGAAATTAATTTCCGTGACTTATTGAAGAAATATAAAGAAATTATAATTAAAGTTCGAGACTTATTTTTTCATAAAATAGGAGGATTAGCTGTAAATCAGACTGACAACATAGTCATATCATATTTCTGCACATTAAAAGATGTAGGAATATATGGCAATTATATAACTGTTTTTACATTATGTGTAGGAATATTCGAGCAAGCATTTTCGAGTGTTATATCTTCTATAGGAAATTTAATAATAGAAAAGGGCGAAAAAGAAACATATAAAATATGGAAAGAATTGCATATATTAATAGTATTTGCTACTACTGTATGTTGCTATTTATTTTATAAATTAATAAATAATTTTATATCTTTATGGGTAGGACAAGAGTATGTACTATCAAACGCGGTGGTATTTGCAATAACTTTAAACATTATGTTTAAGATTATAAAACAACCTATAGATAAATTTAAAGAAGCTTTTGGAATATTTTGGGATAAGCAAGCACCATTTATAGAAGCAGTTGTAAATTTAGTAGTATCAATTATTCTAGCAAGTAAAATGGGAATAATTGGTGTAGTTATAGGTACAGTAACTAGCAATATATTAATTACAGCTATATGGAAACCTTATGTTGTTTTTAAATATGGATTTAGAGAAAAATTTATTGAGTATATAAAACTCAATATACCCCTTTTGGTAATAGCCTGCGTATCTATTACTATAATTAATTATATAATTAATATTATTAATTTGAGTATTAATGCTAGCTGGGCAGGTTTGATTATAACTATAATAGTATATGGAATTATAACATTTGTAATAAGTTTATTAATTTTTATATTTTATAAACCGTTTAGAATGGTTTTTATAAAATACATTACAATATTTAAAAATATAATATTAAAAAAGTTAAAGAAAAAATAATGGAGGAAAATATATGAAAATAGCAGTCGCAGGAACAGGTTATGTT
>CADBUP010000194.1 GCA_902797885.1 uncultured Ruminococcus sp. | reverse complement strand
CAACAGGCGAATTATAACCCCCTGCCCCCTTATGAAGGGGGATAAAATCGTTTCCTTTCGCCTTGTTGCACGTTTCACGGCAACAAGACCTTTCAGGCTCGCTCCGCTGGATATTTACTTTGCAAATATCCTGCTACGCTTCCTTATGGCAAATGAAGAATCACCCCCTGCCCCCTCGAGGGGGAATTTTTTGAGGTTTGTTTATCGTCTTATTCTTCTTTTCTCATATCCGATGATATGAGCGCTGAGCCTGTGATATGGCTCTTTTTTGCCTTCTTCTTCCATCACTTCATAGGCAAATTTATCTAGTTCGTCTATTGTTTGTGCAGGTTTTCCGGTTATGGGGAAATATTCGGCCATATCATTACATGTATAAAGTGCATCATATACCGGCACGAGAATAGTTTTTACAAATAGCATACAAACACCTGGCATGCTGCCCGACCCGGCAAGCGGGTCTCCTTGCTTTGCGGTTTGCGGATCCCCACAGAAAGCACACAATCAATGTATTTCCGCATGTAAATTTTCTTCATGTATTCACCTCAAAATTATAAATATCTTTCTCACAAGCTTTTTTAGCGGTGGAAAAGGCCATAGAATAATCATTAGCGCATGATATAGTAACGAAATTATTTTTCTCATCAGTCAATACCCAAAAACGGCACCTTACGAAGTACCCACATAACGAAATGATACAGAGGTTCAGCAATAAACATGAATGTTACGATATCCAACGCCGCAAAAAAAGTTGAAGGTCTGATCAGAAAAAACAAAAGACCTGCACCGCTCGAAACAACTGTTGAAATATAAGATGTGATCTCCGTAACAACACCACTCGGAAATGATGGTATATTACCTAATAATGAGAGAATCCAATTTACTACTAGAAACACCACGCTGAGAACTGCCCTTACAATCATAAACAATTACCTCCTTCCCTTCTTCATCGTAATATTTGACCTGAAAAGGCTGAAAGCGCTTGATGTAATGCTTCAATACTTCTTCTGATGTAGTTGTAACTTTCAATTCTTCAAAACCAAAATGCCAAACCGTGAAAATATATGTTCTCAAAATCATTTTTTGAATACTCCTATCAGTTTTCTATAAATTGTGTAAATTAGAGACGTCCAAATCAGAATATCAGTACATGTATAAGCTAAATTATGCCATTGAGTAAGTCCAAGATCTTCTACATAATCATTGAGGTTTATTGTAATCTCCGGGATAAACTCCACACCTTCCAAATCAATGCCAGGATAATATAGTACCGGTTCAGCTGAACTATCCGCATTGGATATTGTTTGGTTCATTGTTTGAAGTATGTCGATAGACTCTCCGAAGATCCCTGAATTATCGTGAATGTTCTGCTGATGTGTAGAAAAATCAGGCACACTAAAAGAATCAAACGTGAAAAGTCCTAAAATGCCATCTATAATATCTCCTGCCAAGTCAGCGATAGCACTAAAAATACTTGCTATCCAATCAGCAATTTTACTTATCAACGAAACAATCGCCTCAAGTAAATACGCCCACCAAGGTTTATCACCCTCTGATGGCTCTGTATATTCACTCATATTAATTGTAGTTTCATTGATATACCAGTTATTTGATGTGTTATTCAACTGATTTATTTCTGTAATCGTATTGACTAATGTTTGATTAATTGTAGTGCTTTGAATAATTGTCAAATCATTTTCAACGCCTGAAGATGTTGCAGTAAAAACTGTTTGCCATTCTCCTGTATAATTATCACCCTCTAAACGCACCTGATATATCCAACCATTTTTTATGAATGTGCCGTCTTGATCAATAACACTAGCAACAGTAGCGAAAGGCAATGCCAAAACGTCAATAACATCTTCCCAAGTAACAGAAAAAGATCCAATTGAAACAGGAACGGTATCCAAGACTGTAGCACCCAAATCATTGAGTATAAAATCAGTGTAAAGTTTTTCATACAAATTCTGTCGAGAAGATGCAGAATATTTGCCCGGTACTACACGAACAGAAACCGACATATAAGAAATATCGTTACCTGATGTATCTGTTTCAGGGTTCCATGATACTGTATCAAGATTATTTATCGCAGACTGACCACTTCCAGCAATCCTCGTATTATATCCAACATCCGCAAGATTTCCAAACACAGGAGCAGGTGGAGCAGGATCAACAGCACCATCACCATAAGTATAATAAATTGCAGACTGTTCAAATGTAAGACCACTAACTACGTTCATTATAGGAACAGTAATATATTGAATATCATTAGAAGTTAAAGAAATATTATAACCACTATAAGTTACATTATTATAAGTATAAGATTGACTATTTGTGGGAACATAACAAGAATCGTTTATATTAGTATTTTTAAAATCAAATAATGTATTTATATTATTAGAAATAGCATAAATCCTAATATTACTACCACTTCTAATAGAAACAACACGAGAATTATTGGTAACAGATAACTTATAACTACCAAAACCAGATGTATTATTTTTATTTACAACTAAAACACATTCACCAGCTTCAACAGAAAGATATGTTTCGCTTTCAGCAAAAACTAGAGGAAAAGACATAAAAACAAGAAAAGAAGAAACAAAGCTACAAATAAACTTTTTCATAATAATCACCTAAAACCGCTAAAAATCCATTGAATAATTTTTATCAACAGGATATTAGCAAGAATCAGTACAGATGCGAAACTATACGAAGCAATCTCTTCAAGACGATCATTCATTTCTTCCAGTGATTCTGAGTAATCAACAAGTTCTATCTGCTGGGTATCGTTTGTCCTGGCATTTTCTGATACCTCGTTTTCCTTTGTGTTTTCCTGTTCCTGTTCTGTCTCTTCTCCTGTATTCTCTCCTGCCGGCTCCTGATCAGCGCCGGGATCCCCACCGGGGATCCCCTCGCTTGATCCGTTCTCGATAGGTTCATCATTATCTTCATTCACGAGAATAAAAATATTCATGTCAATATCTCCCCGTTAAAAATCTGATCATCATTTTTATTTTTTTTTTTCCAATTGCCAAAACTAAGGCAATCGGAGCAACTAACGCAAGGCAATCAATCGCTGTCTGAGCGCCGCTCAATTGTATATCTGTCATAGATTTCTTGATTTTTCTCCTCTCCTGCTATGAATTTAGTTTTCTGTATTTTGTAGTATGTATCATATCTTTCATAATCTTCCACTCGATGGAAGAACCACTGGATATAGTCAACCGCACCATGAGGATTTGTATAATCATCATCTGTCTTTAAATCTTCTGTCCTTAGATACATGTTTCTTTGCAAAATACCGAAGAAATTGTTGCACTTAACAATTGTGTTAAACTGCTCTCTTAACGGCTTAGCAAGCCTTGAAAACACTTGAGAAGTGCATATTATGTGCTTTCTCTGTTTTCTCTGCTGGCTGATTTCTGTCATTACATCCATATTAATGTTTTTTGATTCTAGACTATTAAAATACAGCTGAATCTCATCAATAAGATAGACAACACCTTCTGTAAGATTACTGTACCTCATTAAATCATCACCATCGTTAAACGGAAAAACCCTGTTCAGGTGCATGTAATCCTCTATGACTGCCTTTTGTGCATACACAGAGAGCTTTGAAAAATCAGCAGAAGTTGATAAACCGTAATATTTCCTGATGAACTCTTCTAACGTTACAATTGGATAATCTTTTATCATTAAATTAGTTACCAATTTTGCATTAGTGTAGTTTGTCATAAGATCACAGGCATATCTCACAGCTGTTAATGTTTTGCCTGATCCTTGGGGACCAGTGAAAACGATAAGACCATCACCTTCAAAATATGTTGGATTTTCTAATCTGAATCTGCGCTTATATCTCAACGTGTCCAACAAATCACCGAGACTTAATTTAGTGCGCACTAAGTCTTTTTCGTATCCCATAATTATTTACCAGAAAATAAAGGCACACCCGACCTTAACGAGTGTGCCAATGAATAAAAACAGCAAAGGTTTTTAGATAGTCGGCTTACGACCTTTGACAGCATTGGCGAAAGCGCGAATGAGCTTACGGCCGAATACGTATGCGAGATAGATACCCATGCCAGCGCCAACGATCGCAGCCATATAGCCAATGATCTGCTGAGCTGTCACTGTACCAGTGAGAGCGGAAATCAGTCCTGTAAAATCAAGTCCTGACGGCTCACCTTCAAAAAATACTCTCAGAAGTGCCATTTTGTCCCCTTTCTATATCGAATAAACTTTGCGCTTCAGGCATCTCAGGGTAATATCTTCGAGCGCCTTATCACGGTTATTTATTAACAACAGATCAATCATGTGATTCACTTCCTCGTCGCTGAAATCCATAACAGTCAGATCGTACGCACTCATAACTGTTTCAAGATATCGACCTGTGGTTAAACGTTTTTTTTAATTTTTTCTTCGGATAGAGGAAGGGAGAACGTTTTCACGCTCTCCCATTTTCTCACTGATCCCTTTCTACAAAGTTATCAGTATCAAGGCCGAGCAGTTCGATCTCAAGTTCGTTGAGGAACAGAAGCTTCACCCGTTCTCCTCCGCGAATTGTCGGAAAAACAATTTCAAGTGCGTACCACGGACGCCCGTTCTTCTTGCCCAATCCTTTGACATACCGTGTTTTAAGCTGATTCTGAGCCATGTTTTTCTCCTTTCTATCAATTCATGTCAACAAAATTTACTTTTGTTATGACTATCTCAAAATACGTATCTTCCAAGTAATTTATAAGTTCCATCACTTTCAGCAAATTTGACCTAAACCATTCCCACGAATACAATCCGTATTCTTTTTTACAAGGAATATTTTCAATAACTTGATGTTCGGAACTTAACTTTACATAAAAGCCTTTTTCATCTTCACACTTCCAAACGCAGTATCCATGAAACATACTGTCAATGTGATAAGCATTTTCAACTGGATCATAACGAAGATCAGAAACTTGATACATTTTTAACCTCCAAGAGATTTTGTTTTTGAATATTTACAAACAAAATCTTTTTCCAGTTCCAAAAATTTATCCTGGACTTCATCACATAGCCTGAAGTATTCATCATCATCTATGTAATCTGCTTTAAACAACAACAAGTACATACCTAGAATTTTTGATTTTTCCATCAAAAGAACTTCACGAAAATAACCATAAGCGGAAGAAAATGTTTCTTCATAATCCTCGAAGATTTTCATTCTTCTTTTAAGTTCTTTGTAGATTCTCAATCTTTCTTCGCACGCTGTCAGAATAATGCTGTCAGCCATATCCTCGAATGTTAAAACCTTCTCCATAACTTTCTTTTACTACCACATGCAAGCATAGTTGTCGCTTTTTTTGTACCGGAAAATGTTTCCGGTATTGTATGTTATGCGATTTTTTTAATCGGAATTTCTTCCGATTGCTTACAATATGGCTTTTCCTTTCTGCCCTGTTATATCGGGCAACTTAATAATACTATTAACATTTTATGCTGTCAACACTTCAAATGCTTTGCGCTTTCGCCGATGTCCTCATTCACTGCGTTCATTGCGGATCGCCTCAGCTACCGCATTTGCAGTGTTTGTTTATATATTTTTCTGTTCATCTATCTTTCTTTTCTTTTCTTCAAGTATTCTGATTTTTTCCTGGCATTGAATATCATCTTCTTTCTCTTTCTTTTCAATACTTCTTTTTATTCTTCTTGACTTTAGATACTGCTGGAAGTGTATTGTGTTTCTGATCACAATAAAGTACTCAGTAATTTTTCCTTCCGCATCCAATTCGTTAAGAAGATCATCATATTCACATATAGATTTTTCAATTATAAAGTGGTTTATACATCTTATCAGAAAGTTTGTATCAGTGCATGAAAGTAACTCTGCCTCATTGAATCCACATTCACAGTGTCTGATCTCTGGAGAATATTGAAATTTATTCGGATCATCTTCATGTATAAGATACCTGAACATACCTCGAGGTGATCCTGTAACCTCTGCATATCCGTTCGCAGGAATATCTCCTAAAATCTTCATAAAATTGTTAATTGATGTAGGTGCACCGTAATTCATCAAAGCGTGAAAATGAGGCTTTTTCAATTCTCCATTTTCGTTTGTATCTTTATCATGGTAAACCCACGCAAACGGAATGTGCAACGCTTTCAGCTCTTCCAATTTCTCAGGATCATAAAACGTAAAATTGACATATTGTACCCTGTCTGATTTCTTGTATTCTGCCCATGATCTCCCAAAAGCCATACTTTTTTATTTTCTTCCTTTCGTCAGTCGTCAGACGTCACCCTACGGGGGGGCGTAGAGCCCCCGTAGGGGTGAGACTGTTTTAAGACACACAACAGACACAAAAAGCGCCTATTATGGACATACCGCCTGAGAATTTCCCGACAATTTCTACGCATGTCGTCTTGAAAAGGTTACTATAGTACCCTTTTCAACACTCACCGCCTAAAACCTGCCTTTTTGCCCTATAAAGATCAATAAACGTTCACTGCGTAACCGTTTATTAACTTTAAGGCAAAAAGCCAAACGGCGGTTATGCTTCGAAAT
>CADBUP010000193.1 GCA_902797885.1 uncultured Ruminococcus sp. | reverse complement strand
TTGAATGTTAAAACAATATATTGCCTTATTATTTCCATTAAGAATGGTATTGCTGTAACCTATGATTTTAAGGTTTAAACCA
The DNA here is from genome assembly GCA_902797885.1 of uncultured Ruminococcus sp. Lineage (GTDB taxonomy): Bacteria > Bacillota > Clostridia > Monoglobales > Monoglobaceae > UMGS1820. Next base: position 2,205 of record CADBUP010000193.1, on the reverse strand, counting down.
TTGCTGAGGGTAGCAGTAGAAGTTATATTGTAATTTCCTGCTGTGATATATACTATAGAGTTGTTGTATGCACCACTTTTCATCTGGTCAAATGCATATGTGTATGTCCATGGTGTTTGGTTTGTTCTTCCATTATTACTACTTGAACCGTTAGCTGCTATGTAGTATACATATCCATATTCACTACCATTAACATAATACGTTAAATCTGATGAATTATAAGGAAGGGTACTACTATTATAACTTATTAATAATAAATTATTTCCTTTATTAAACTCGGTAACGGGTATTCTGATACTAGTCATACTATCTCTTACGTCAGAGGAGTATGAGTTACTATTAATTTTAATTGTAACTATACCATCAGCAACATTGTCATCAAATTCATCTAATAACTTAACTGTAATCACATTATAATTAACTGTAAAATTCACGTATTCTACAGTCATATGCACAGGTTTTGATACTGTGAAATTTAGAGTAGTGTTTGATGAATAATAGTATGTGTTAGTGTAAGTAAATGTTACATTGTTTTTTCCTACGTTAAGATTCTTGTTAGATATTGTTAAATTGGTTACTCCATTACGTACTGATACATTAGAGTATGTCTGATTGTTTACTTTTACTGTTATTGTTCCACTTGATATATTCAGGTTATCTTCATCTTTAACTGTTATAAGGAATGTCGTGTTTTGTCCATTATCGTCAACTGTTGCTGTTGTTATTGTATCTTTATATACTGTGTTAGTTACTGTTACATTAGATGAGCTGTAATTGTAGTGATTATCAGAGTATGTGAGTGTTATATTGTTAATTCCGGCATAGAATTCTTTGTTAGGTATAGTTATGTTTGCATGTCCATCTTCTATTGTCACAATAGCATATGTGTCATTGTTTATCTTGATTGTCATAATTCCCTCAGTTACACATGTATTATTTTCATCCACGACTGTTATGTTGATTGATGTATCTGTTTTATTATTATATGCGTTTGCTGTTGTATTTGTTGGTATATTTAACTTATAATCTGAGATTAAAGGACTTGTATATAATTTAAGAGAAACTACAGCATCACTATAGCTAGTGTTTCCTATTAATGATTTTTCTGTTGGTATTGCAAGTCGTGAGTATGCATCAATAGTAGTAGGTATGTATATTACTGTATCATTTGAAGTTAAACGTAATTCTATTTTAATGGTATCATTTGTATTAACAGGTATTTGTTTATTGAGTTTTATAGTTTCATAACATGTATGGCTGAATTTACCGCTTTGTGTTTCCTGTAATTCATTATTTACATATATATTTGCTATGTAGTTATAATCAGAACTAAATACATATGTACCAAAGGAGGATATTAAATCATTACCACTAGAAGTGAATTCATTTGAGTAAGTATAAGTATTGGTATCTTCTATTTCATACCAGTAACTAAGACCACTTAAATCATATTGATAGATTCTATTATAGTTTGTTGTGTCATTTAATATGAATGTTATACCACCGACACCATAAAAATCATCACATGAGTTTAATATGGAACTATCATAATAGGAAACATAATAATATCCTTCATCTCCAGAAGAGGTTCCCCAACTATTTTTAACAATAAATGCTCCATCACCTGGAGGTATATTATCGAAGTTATATCTACTATAATTATCATCCCATCCTACTATAGTAACAGCATGATTAATGTATGTAGTGGTTGAATAACCATGACGAATACTGCCTGAGTATATGCCTGTGTAGACTGCACCGTATTTCATAATAGCAGTTTTTACTTCATCGTTATCAGTAGAATTTGTTCTTGTAGGAACTCCATAAACATTGGTCACATGTAATATGCTTTTTAGTAATGGTGATACGTATGAATTAGTATCATATTCATCATCACTTTCTAGTACAGGTCCTATCCAGTTTACAAGATAACCTATAGACATATCATCCAATCCGCCGTCTCCAGGTAGAAGTTTCCAGCCTTCCTCTGAAAACATTGCCATGATATTTTTCAGATTATTTTCTGAAAGATCCAATGTTATATTCATTGCTTTTAAGATACATGATTCTAATGTAGCTAACATGGCAAATGCATAACAATTACCATCATTTCCCTGATCTTTTACAGATGTGACATAGCCATAGTCTCTTAAATCATATGATGAAGGTATTGTTTTAATATTACTAAAAGTAACGTTTGTAATA
>CADBUP010000192.1 GCA_902797885.1 uncultured Ruminococcus sp. | reverse complement strand
CAAGTACACTGCCGACATGCCGCTCAACGCTACCGACGAGTACATCAACCAGCACGTCGCCACTGCACGTAGCAAGGATATGAGCAAGGCCGAGGAAGCTGACAAGCAGATGCACGATGCCGAGAAGTACTGGGAAGACAATGGTGAGACCGCCGAGTTCGGCAAGCCGATGGGCGAAGAGGAACTCGCCGCGAAGAAGGCCGAGGAAAAGCGCAAGGCTGACGAAGCTGACAGTGCCATCGCCGATGCCGAGAAGTGGTGGTCCGAGAACGGCGACAACTATGGCATGGCCGACGTCGCCGCCGTGAATATCAAGGGTCTCCGTGCCGCGTTCGAGAGCGTGTACGGCGATTCCAGCGAGTTCACTGACGCCGAAATCCGTACCATCTGCGAATCCTGCTACCGCAGGTCTCGCCGGAAGTAATCGGTACGCCGATATATTTAAAAGGCCGGGCATAGCCCGGCCTTTTATGTTCCTATACGGTTTACACTATGGATGCAGGCCGGAAATGCCGCAATCGTCAGTACAAACTAATAACAAGGCACTGCTACAAGGAAACCCCGGCAGCAGTCACCTTAGCATACTTTATCGGAAAGAATTCATCCATCCAGCCATGCCTAAGTGTACTGTAGTATGCGGCATTGCATCCTTCCGCAAATCGTTTTCTTGATAGGTATTTTTGTGCTTCTTTTTTGCAAGCATCATGTGATGACCAGTCACGAGTCGTTCGGGGGAGCAATTTATCAAGCCAGCCCATAGCTTTAGCTCGTCGCCAAGCGCCTTTGGCCTTATGCATAAATTCCGAACGAGATTCATATTTATGTGCCTCAGCCGCTATCACTTTATATCCTGCCTTGCTCCATGTGCCATCCGGTACTTTTGATACTCCGATTGGTGTGGCGTTTTTAATAAGCCAGGTATAGTTCTGAATCCATCTATGCTTGCATGCGGTTTGATATGCTACCGGACAATGGGTACGAAAATCTTTCATTTTTGTATATTGCCTAGCTGCATCCAGGCATGCCTCTTCTGTCCAGGTATTGTGCGGTAAACGTTCCCGCGCTAGCCAGGTATATTCGCCAAGCCATTTTTTCCTTCTGGCCTTGTCATATTCATGACTGGCACAGATACTAAATTCCTTGAGAGTAGTATACTTTCTGGCTACCTCTTCGCAGTGTACTTTTGTAAGGCGTACTCTACCCAATGTCCCAAGTGAGCCGCTAGTCAAGCCGGTTTTAGCTATATTCAATATGTTCCAACCACGTTTACGATATTTGCCAATCCACTCGTCCTCTTTTATAAGGCCTTCTTCGATAGTAACATTACGCACGAGAATTTTCATATTTGGAACCGGTATCTTGTTTCGCTGTGCAAACCTCGCTACGGTAGAGATGCATCTATGATGTGCTTGGTCGCGCTGTTCAAGATTGACAGTTCTCCCTATGTATACGGCATGCTTCTGCTTGAACTCATAAGCATATACATTGTCAGTCTCGCGTTCTTCTATTGCGATAGTTCTTTCCAGCCATGTAAAGTCATCTAGCCACCCATTGTCATAAGCGGCATTGTACATGCTCTGGTCATACTTACGGAAATCTGCACGGGTCTTGTATTTCTTGGCTGTGAGTAAGCACTTTTCGTAGGTGCGCTTGATTCTACCGGATACAAACCAGGTATAATCAGAAATCCAGCCTTCTCGTTTTGCTCGGTTCAGTACGCCAGGGTGTTTACGTTTAAGCTCCTGCAAGGTACGGCAATCCTTTGCAAGTTCATAACAGCGTTCTCGGTTTAATTTGGCTTCGCATTTCCGTTCAAGCCAAGACCAGTTTTTGCTCCAACCCAGCTGGGCCGCTTTTGCAGCTGCTGTCTTGTAGGTTTTCCAAAATTCTGCCATGGATTTGCATTTCTTGGCATACTTCAGGCACACGTCATATGTTAACTTGGGACCGCGAGTTAGAGTAAGCCATGTGAATTTACTAAACCAGCCATTGGACACTGCTTTTTGATATGCACTTGGATACTTCTCACGAAATTCTTTCTGCGTTTTGCATGACATGGCCATGGAATTGCACATATCATAAGTGATACGCTTTGGCTTTGGAATAGAAAACCAGGTATATTCAGAAATCCAATTATTTTTCAGCGCATGCAAATATGCACCGGGATGTTTCTTTGCGTATTCGCTACGTGACTTACAATCCTTGGCCAGGTTAAAGCATGCGTCTCGGTCATGTCCAGGCTGTTTAGTAAACCATGTATAGTCATCCAGCCACCCATTCTTCAGGGCAACCTCATATGCATGATAATCGCCATGTGCAAATTCTGTTCTGGATTTAAATTGCCTGGCAATAGCTCTACAACTGCGCTTTGATATATTACGTCGTCTCATATTTTTAAAAAATTTTTTTAGGCCAGCGCATTCCAGTTATCTGCCAGTGTTCTGGCCGCTTCTACCGCGAGATTGTCATTGGCTACCGTGTCGGTACGCTCCTGCTCATGCCGCGTGAGGAGTGCTTCGAGGTGGCCGCGGTCGACGACTTCCGGTGCGGGGTGCCCCTCCTCCATGCGTTCGGCAACGTCGTGTTCCACCTTCAGTACACCGTCGAGGGTTCCTTCCGGGTACTGCATGAGGATATTGAACCAGTGCTCGTCGGAATTGCCGTATTCGCCTTCGTTCTCGTGGACAGCCTTGACGGCATCCTGGAACGCCTTGGCGGTCCTGGCATTGAGGTGGATGGGTTTCCCGGTACGGTCGAGGTGGGCGTAAGCGAGGCGGTCGAGAAGACCGTAGAGACACTGTTCGATTGCGGTAACCTGGGCAGTCACCTCTGGAGACAGCTCCTTCCGGTAGGTCTTCTTGTCGTTCTTTTCGTGCGTGTTGATGGCGTCGATGAGAGTGGCGAACTTCTTGAGTGTCTTTATTGTAATCATGGTATCCTCGGAATTTTAAAATATATTTTGAACCATGTTACGACGCCGTAGGCGTCGTAACATGCCTATACAGAAATTTCAAAAAATTATACTGCCTGGTCGATGCACCAGTCACGGTCAGCATCGAGCGCGACACGGAGCCTTTCCAGTGCCTTCTTGCGGCGACGGGAGATGATTT
>CADBUP010000191.1 GCA_902797885.1 uncultured Ruminococcus sp. | reverse complement strand
TGGTATGAAGATGAGAATGCAGATAAAATCCAACATGTTTTATCTAATTATAATTTGGTATTGTGTGGGCACAAGCATTTGGAAAATAATAAACTGGAACAAAAAGGGCCACTCAAAACAATATATAATTATGCTCATAAATTACTTCCTCTTGATAATAAAGAATCTGGTTATTCTATAATAAAAGTATTACCAGATGATAATAAATTTAATATATATTACAGAGAGTACAATGATAAATTGAGTGCGTTTAGTACTGGAATAACAAATAAAGAACAAGAAAGAGAAGGATTAAAGTATTCTGAATATGAAATTGGTAAATCTGATCCGGTTTTGCAATCTTGTTATAAAATTTATACATCAATAAAGAATAATTTTGTTATTGGGTTAGATGATCTGTTCGTTACAAATACACTAGAAGATAGTAAAAAATCTTTCGACAATTTATATGTAAATTTTTCCCTGTCTGATCATCCGCTATATTCAAATGCAACTAAGGAAGGTTCCAAAAAAGATGATGATAAAACCTACTCTATAGAACAATTGGCAAAATTAAAAGGAATTATTAATATCTATGGTGGAAAAGAATCTGGGAAAACCGTGCTTTCATTTGCGTTGGCAAAATACTTTTTGGATAATTTTGAGCGTTATAAAAAAATACCGATAGTATTAAATTGTAAACATTATGGTAGATTAAACACAAAAATAATTAAAGCAATATCTGATAATGTTTTTAGTTATTTGAGTGAAAACAGCGAAGTCTCAAAAAAGGAAATCTCTATATTAATAGAAAAAGATTTATTCATTTTGATTTGTGATGAACCAGATTATTTGACAGAAAAGCAACACAAGGAAATAAAATTACTGAATGTAGACAAGTTTTTTATTAATGATTACAATCCACTTGTGTTTGGAGAGGATGATAAAGCATATATTGAAAATGAAATAAATACTGAAAAAAGAAATTTTTATATAAGACCTTACACTAAGAACGATGTAAGGAAGTTAGTTAATAATGTTTCTTTAATAGATGGAGATAATCAATATGTTGAAAATATTATTACATATTTTTATGCGACATCTCTTCCTAGATCTCCTTTCATTGTTTCATTAATAGCAACTATATGCTCAAGGCACAAGGACACAATACCGACTAATCAAGCAAAAATTCTAGAACAGTTTTTAGAAAATGTTTTGGAAAAATTAAATCCTATTGAACAACTTTCAAGCACATATGATTTTAGTAATAAAGAAGATTTTTTAAGTTGTTTTGCATATGAATTGTACAAACTGAATTCATTTTCGATAGATTATAGTGATTTTTATAAATTTACTTTAAACTATCATAAAGAGAGGGGTTTTAGTTTAGAGGATTCAATGTTTGATAGATTGTTTTTTGATAAAAACATTTTGGTTAAAACAGGAAGTATGGTTTATTTTAGATTCGCTTGTTTTAATTATTATTATCTTGCAAAATATGCATTTAAAGATGAAGCTTTTAAAAATAAATTAATTGAAAAGTCAGAAATTACTAATAACGCAGATATTCTCTTTTATTATACTGGACTAAAAAGAGATGATGCAAAGTTGTTGGAAATTGTAACTAGTGAGGTTGAAAAATATGTGCTGTCTCATTCTGTGGAATCAAATATATTTGATCAAGATCCAATTAAAACAAATTTGGGGCTGACAGATGATTTCGTAGAAAAAATAAAGCAAAAACCTGTTAAAATAAAAGAAGAAGAGAAAGATAAAATTACTGATAGAGGAGATAAGTCATCTGCATATAATCCACAAAATAGTATTATTAATGATAAAGACAAACAACCTTTTGATAAAATGCTATCAGTACTAGGATTTTCTATAAAAAATTGCGAAGAAGTTGGCGCCGATAAAAAAACACGGGCGATGAAATCATATTTTAAAGGATGCTACATACTTTGGGATGATTTTAGGAAAAGCTTATTACAGTTTGCTAGAGAAATAAATGATTCATTGCAAGTTAATAAAAAAAATATAGATAGTGAATTACAAAAAGCTTATGAAATATTTGAAGATATATTAAAAATTTGTATACCTATAGCAATATCTCAATCTATAATGGAAAATGCTGCTACAGAAAAAATGAAAAATATATATGAAGAATTATTTGAAAGTTACGACTATAATACACCAGAAAAATTATTTCTAACTTTTTTATTATTAGATTTAAATAACAAAAAAGCTGAAAAATATGTAAAAGATTTCATAAAAAATACAGATGACAAAAATTACTTAATGGTTTGTTTGGTAAAATTGTTATATAATAATTTATTTGGAAGTAGTGGGAACGATGTAAGTCTAGTTAACTCTATAGCTGATTGCTATATTAAGGCAACAAATATAGACAAAAAACAAAAAGGCAAAATTATAGAAAGTGTAAAAAAGAAAGAATTCTATGATAGATTTTTATCGAATGAAGCAATAGATAATAAAAAATAAGTGTAATTGATTTTATCAATAATGCGAAACAGTAAAATTTTTAATTTTGCTGTTTTTTTATCAAATTTTATCAAGTATGTATCAAATAAGCACAAATATTATTCATTCAAACATCAAGTAAAAGTCAAGACATGTCATTCCTTTTGTTTATTCTTTTGTTGTATAGTTGAAGTGCAAAAGGAGGGAAGTGTAAATGGTCGAGAAAAAATTTATTAGAAATTTTTGGTAATAACTTGACTTCTAATAAATACTATTATATAATGCTATTGTTAGCAAATGCTAACGATAAAGTTTAGGAGAACAGCAATGCGTAGTAAAAATCAAGAACTTATGACTA
>CADBUP010000190.1 GCA_902797885.1 uncultured Ruminococcus sp. | reverse complement strand
GAGAAAGGAATGTTTCCCCCACACCCCCTTCTTATAAAGAGAAAGATAAAGAAAGAGAAGAAGCGTATTGCGCAAAAAATTTGCGCAGCGAGCGAGAGAGGGACGGGCAAAAGACTCTCTTTCAGGATTTTAAAGTGGATGATAACCCTGCTGCGCAAAATGAAACGGACAACCCTGCCGCGCACGACGGAACGGCTACCCCCCAAGCCCCCTCCGTCCCCACCTTCGAAGAGTTCTGGGAGGCCTACGCCTACAAGCGCGACCGCCGCCGCGCCCAGGCCGTGTGGAACCGGATGAAGGACGAGGACCGCCGCGCGGCCTTCGAGGGCATCGAGGCCTACAAGGCGGACTGCGCGGCCTGCGAACGACAGATGGTATATCCCGAGAGATACCTCAAGAACGAGCGATGGAAGGACGACTATTCCACTTCGGCACGTCCCCGCTCTGCATACCAAGATTATTTCACTCAAAACCCCAACACATTCTATGGATCAACTCAACAATGTTCTGATAGAGAACGCATACAACAACTTGACGCGCAGCGTCGCTTCGCAGGATATGCTGCCGTTGCAGCGCATTTCCGAGCTAAGGGAAATCAGGAGTAAGTACGGCTCGCGGCAGCAGCTGATGGCGACCTTCGCCGTGGAGCAGCAGGCGGCACACACCGCAACGCATCGTCTGCACCGCTGCTTCACGGGCACGGCACCCACCCTTGTCGATGTCGATCAGGCCTTCGGCGAGGGTACCGGCGAGGAGTGGCTGACGTACCAGCTGGCGGAACTGTCGGAGTTCTGCGGCGTGCAGACGAAGATGTTGCCGGGACAGCTGATGCGGCTGGCAAGCATCATCCGGAGCGGGTACTACGACCTCAAGCTCACGGAGCTGGAAGTGTTCTTCAGCTGGTTCAAGCTCGGGCGCTACGGCCGCTTCTTCGGTGCCGTGGATCCGCTGGTCATCACCACCGCCCTGCAGGAGTTCCGCCGCGAGCGCGACAGGATTCACGAAGGGTACGAGCGGGAGGAGGCGCGGCGCCGCCGCGAGGCCGCACTCAGCAGTCCCACCGCCATGACCCGCGAGGAGTACGATGAACGTTTCATCCGCCGTCCCTTCCTCGCCCGCCTCGCCGCACAGCGTAACCCTCCCACCCACTACTTCCGCGTCGATGAGGACTGGAGCGAGCTGAAAGGGAGGCAACGGGCGATGCCGAAGCTGTGGGAACACGACGAGCGGTTCACGAAGGTGATGAACGAAAAAGATTCTTTCACACGAATAATCATGTAATGGGCACATCAATGGTCATGAATAGTTCTGGGTTCCGTAGCTTTTTTATCTCTAACGCAGAGACGCGGAATCGCAGAGGTTCTGCAATAGAGAGGAAACAGAGACATAGCAGCTGACCTTCGGTGAGGCCGCAGAAGGCGCACAAACGGCGAGGCCGAGGTTTGTGCTCTGCAGAACACGCCGAGATTTTCTTTGAAGGTTGTATTCGCTGTATGTCAAACCGTTAGGCCTCTGCGGCCTCCGCGCAGCGGGAAGCCGCGTAGCGTTCCCACTGCTTCGGCGACCTCACCGAAGGTCAGCTGCAATGCTCTGAATACAACCTGAAAAGTCTCGTAAAAAATCCGCGCCTCTGCGGTTCTGCGTTGAAGAAACAAATGATAACAACAAGGAGATTTAGACTGTCACAAATTGTGGGAAATATAATCCGCTAATTGGGATAAATAGATTATGTTAGAGATTGACGATTAGATTGACGGGGATTGACGTAGAATCTTTCTCACACAAATTATCCATAAATTAACCCATGAATTAATCATAAATTAAGGTCGTTTACGTCATTTCATGTCAATTCGATGTCGAAAAGGACAAAAAGGAGAATTTTTTCGAGGAAAAATGAAAAAAGTGGTGGAAATATTTGCAGGTATCAAAGATACTTTGTATCTTTGCAGCGTCAAAAGGAGAAAAGTAAGCCTCTCTCCGACTCTCTCCTAAAGGAAAGAGGGTTGGGAAGGGTGAAAGTTGGAAGTTGAAAATTGGCTGCGCGCGAAGCTGATGGACAACGGACAAGTCTTCGATGACAGAGCGCTCTTAAACACATCAACCAAACAATCTAAAACCAAAAAACACAAACCAAAAACACACAATCAAAGACTGCCGTGAGGCAAAACAAACCAAAACACAAACCAAAACCAATCAAAACAAAATCAATCTAAAACCAAAACAATCAAAACCAAGAACCTTAAAAACTCAAAAACTTAAAAACTCAAAAACTCAAAAACTTAAACCTTATTATTAACCATTAAACCCAAACCAAACAACCATGAAAAAGATTCAGTATTCCGTAAGCATGCTGGCCAATCCCCTGCATGAAAATGATCCCAAGAAAGCTTATGCCAAGCTCCAGCTCACCGGCGTCGTCAGCCTTCGCGAGCTCTCCACCCACATCAGCGAGCACAACAGCGTGTTCAGCAAGGGCACCATCCTCGGCATCCTCTGCGAGCTGAGCTCCTGCATCCGCGAACTCCTGCTCCAGGGCTACAAGATCGACCTCGACGAGCTGGGCACCCTCACCCCCTACGTCAAGAGCCGTGGCGCCGTGAGCATGAAGGACTTCACCAGCGACAACATCACCGAGTTGGTGGTGAACTTCCAGAAGGGCAGCGCCCTGCAGAACCTGCGTCGCGACGCCGAGTTCGAGCAGACCACCACCCGCGTCGCCCAGCGTGCCGCACTCGAAGCTCAGAAGGAGGGTGGAACCACCGCCGACTGGACGCCTAAGGAGGAAGAGGGGGAGGATGAACCCTAAAGACCCCCTCCTCACTCCCCCTCAAGGGGGAGGGTGGTCACCAATGAAGGGTGAAGGCAGACTCTCCCCCCGCCCTCCCTTTTAGGGAGGGAGCGAATACCAATGACTCTTGAAAGAGAATAGTCTGGTGGCGAGGAGAGTCTCGGGAAAAGAGTTCTAAGTTTTTATCCATCAATTATTCAAACAACCACCAAGCCCACACCTTGCAATGGTAACCACCCTCCCCCTTGAGGGGGAGCGGGGAGGGGGTCTAAGTCTAAACCATTATGAACGAAGCAAAGAAAAGAATCATCAAGAGGGTGATTGACATTGTCATCACCATCCTCACCGCCCTCGCAACGGCCGTGGGAGCACACGCTGCGGGAATCGTGAGATAGGCCCCTCCCCGGCTCTCCCCTAAAGGGGCGAGAGAAAAAGAGGCCCCTCTCCGACTCTCCCCTGAAGGGGCGAGAGAAAATTCTTGAAGTGTCAAGCGTCGCAAGGCGCCGAGCGGAAAAATGGAAATGTTCTCCAAGTATGGAGCGACCAAGGTCGAGCGGAAAAGTTGAAAGCGGCCGAACTCAGGTGTCGTAATAACGATATAACGAAATAACGAAGGCCGCTATGTGGAAAATTAAAGAATGAAAAATTAGAGAATGATGGTTGACGCCGAATGGCGGCCAAATTGAAAAGTGAAGCGCACCGCTTTGTCGTGAGACAGGGCGGTGCGCTGTTTTATTTAGTATCAATAG
>CADBUP010000189.1 GCA_902797885.1 uncultured Ruminococcus sp. | reverse complement strand
ATTTAACAGATAGAGGGATAGTTAATTCTATTTGTTCAAAAAATGATTTTGATAAAACAAAAGCAAAGCTTGAAGAATTAGGAGTATGGGATTATTTTGTTTTTCCGTCTATTGATTGGACTCCGAAAGGAACAAGGGTAAAACAGATAATTGAAGATATGAATTTAAGGCCTGTAAATGTTTTGTTTCTTGACGATAATATCAATAATCTTGAAGAGGCAAAATATGTCACACGAGGGCTGCAGACTGCGCTTCCCAATGAACTTAAGGTCTTGTTAAAAGATGAAGCTTTTAAAGGAAAAGATGATCGTACTCATTCAAGATTGAAACAATATAAAATATTGGAGGTAAAGGCAGAAGCCAGGAAAGAAAGCGGCTCAAATGAAGAATTTTTGTACCAATCTGAAATAAAGGTTGAATTGATTGAACAATGTGATGATAAATTGGAAAGAATCTATGAAATGATTCACAGAAACAATCAGTTAAATTTTACCAAAGATAGGATATCACAAGAAGAGGTAAATCAGTTATTTACAGACGAAAACGTCAAACATGGAGTGGTTCATGTTACAGATAAGTATGGAGATCATGGAATAATTGGTTGTTATGCCATTAAAGATGGTAAGGCACTTCAGTTTGTTTTTTCCTGCAGGATCCTTGGTATGGGGATAGAACAGTGGGTATATGCACAATTAGGTTATCCCGAAATAAGTATAGTTGGCGAAGTTTCCGGTGAACTTAACAAAATTGATAATCCATCTTGGATTAATGTTGATAATGTAAGCAAAGCTGTCGGTAATATATCTGAAGAAAACCAAAGTCGTTTGATCGTATATGGTTCTTGTCCGCTCAGACCGGTATGGGCATATTTAGAACCCCAACTTCCTTTCGCACGTTTTGCGCTTATAGCCCCTTCACCATCTGTATGTAATTTAGCGGTGATCAAGAAAAACTCACATGAAAAGTTAAAAGAATGGTTGGATAATGTAAAGATATTTGATAAAGAGTATACTTTCGATTTTTCTGTATATGATGATAGCACAGATGCAATTTTAATAACTTTAGACCATGAATGGATGGGATATAAATATATTTCTAAAAGTGATCAATCATATTTTTATACAAGAACAAAATTAGATACTACCACTGCTACCGAAAAAATATTAAACGAGTATTCTTGTGAAAAATTAACAACTGATGATATTTATAGTGAACTGGATTTTCTTTTAAGTAATTTAAGTAAGAATACAAAACTTATAATCCTGACTGTTCCGGAGGTTGAATTCCCCGGGCAGGGTAAGGATCTGGCATATACGAAGCACGTTGAAATGAACAGGATAACATTTGAATTACAGTCCGCACATGAAAATCTTCAGATTGTTGACATAAGGAAATATGCTAAAACTCCTATGGATTTTTTCGAGTATGTCAGCAACCATTACAATAGAGATATTGGGTATAAAGTATCTAATGATATCTTATCATTTTTAGGTGGTCAAAATATAAAAAAACAAACTAAAGATAATCTGTCAGATCCACCCGAAAATACCTTTAGAAAAGAGATCGTAACAGATTTTTTTGGTAAAGTAATTATTGAAACATACATAAGAAATTTCCAATTGATAACCAAGGTTTTATGTGAAAAAGATAATGATGTAACATATTCATTTAAAATAATCAAAAACAGATATGAAGAGTTTATTAAAGATTTTTCCAAAGACAATTATATTGTAATAAATTTACACGGTCCGGGCAGGTATAAAACAGAAATTTCTATAAACGACAGTGTTAATAGGAACATTAAACTGCATAGTCCTGTCGTTCCGTTTACGGAGATTAATTACGGAACCTATTTAGATCCGGATTTTGATAATTATAATGAGTCAACGAAAGGTTTGAATCATTTCGTAAATAATAATAAATCTTTTGCCGATATTACACAATTAAATCATCAGTCTCTATGTGAATTAGCGGCTGAAGGTATCAATATATCAGATTACTTTTTAAGTGAAGGTATAAATGAAATTGTATT
>CADBUP010000188.1 GCA_902797885.1 uncultured Ruminococcus sp. | reverse complement strand
CTGCCACTTAGCAGACCGCGAATACCTTTATCCCAAACCTTGCATAACCGATGTTTTGCAAGGTATAATTATTGTATTTCATTCGCGGACAATGAATTATACAACAGCACGGATGTAGCATTACTATCAGAAAACTTAAAAATCAAACAAATATGAAAAAGCTTTACTCAGTTTTTGTATTATGTACCCTGCTCTTCTGCTACACAGGGAATGTGTGGGCGTATGATCCTCTTACTGTAGCCAGTGGCACTGCTACAAACAACATGGCTCCTGTATATGGTTCGCGTGCTGATTCTTATTGTCGCACTCAAGTGATATATCCGGCAAGCATGCTGTCCTCAATATCCGGCAAGCAAATAACTGCTCTCACATTCTATGTGAACACAACTGCCACTGAGAAGTGGACATCTACATTTGAAATAAGGATGGCTGAAGTTTCGGCATCCTCCTTTTCCAGCAAAGCGTGGAATATAGAAAAGGACGGTACACTTGTATATACAGGTGCTTTAGACGGGACATCCAGTACGATGGTTGTCACGCTCAATACTCCTTTTGTTTATAACGGCGGGAATTTGTTACTTGATGTGAGAAATCAAGCCGGTGGTAATTGGAAAAATGCAAAGTTCTACGGCATCACTTCGTATCAAGGCGAAGCAATATATGGCGTTGTGTCAGGCTATAGTAGTAGCGCTACATTTAATCCGAACGAAAACCGACAGAAGTTTGTACCTAAAACTTCTTTCACATACGAAGATGCAGCTTCCGCTTCATGTGCAGATCCGTCAGCTTTGACTATTAGCTCTATCTCCACTACTTCCGCGTCTTTCAGTTGGACTGCAGGCAGCAGCGAGACGTCATGGCAATATATATGTCTGCCGGCTGCGACTACAGTGGATTGGGAAAGTGCGGCTGTGAAAACCGCCACTTCTGCTGAAGCAACGATTTCTAATCTAATAGCAGGCACCGACTACAAGTTCTATGTACGTGCGAACTGCGGTTCGGATCAGAGCGGTCATATATACAAAGCGTTCACTACTCTTTGTGACCCATATACAACCTCATCGCTGCCTTATACTACTGACTTCGAGTCATCGGATTGTGCAGCAGGCTCTATGCCAACTTGTTGGATGCGAATAACCACGAATGCTTCATACCCGTCTGCTGTCTACGAGAACAACCCCGCAACAGGTTCACAATGTTTGCGTTTCTACGGAAAGGAAGTGCAATATGCCATTCTACCACCGTTTGAAGCGGATGTTAAAAACCTGATGGTTTCTTTCTACTACAGGAACGCGTATAGCAACAGTTCCAGCCCGCAACTAATTGTGGGTTACATGACAAACCCGCTTGATGCCTCGACATTTGTCCCTGTTGAGACAATGCCCAGGATTTCCACTTACAACTCTGACAAAAGCGAAATTGATATGAGCGACGCAGCCGGCTCAGGAGCGCACTACATTGCATTCAAATACACCGAGAGTTCTTTTTCTACAATGGATTGGATCAATGTAGATGATATAGAGGTCGACATCCTCGGTACTTGCTTCAAGCCAGCATCTATTGCCGATGCTACAAGTATCACTTCTGATGGCGCAACGCTGAGTTGGATGGCTTCTGGAAAGGGCGAAACGACTTATCAATGGGCTGTAGCAGAAGGTTCTGCTGATCCTGTTTGGGTGGATGATGCGGAGCATAAAGTCAGCACAACATCGAAGGAACTCACTGGTTTGGAGCCAAACACGGACTACACATTCTATGTGCGCTCGTACTGTGGCGCGGATGACCAGAGTGGTGCCCTCAGCAAAGCATTCAAGACGCGTTGCGGAACAATCAGCGAGTCGCTTTGGGAGTATGATTTTGAGGATGACGCTACATACGATGTTCCTACTTGTTGGAAGACGTATGCGGGAACTTACTATTACGCTTACGTAACCACAAACGAAACACATTCCGGCAGCAAAGCTATGAGTATAGCAGCCGGCAAGACGGATGCCAACAGGACATATGTTATCCTGCCGAAGTTTGACCTTGCGCTGAGCAATTTGAGCGTAACATTCTACTATCGTGGCACGGCGAATGCTATTGTTGAAGTAGGTTATGTAACAAATGTTGATGACAAGTCATCCTTCGTAAGTGTCGGTGACGCACTAACTGCTACGACTGCATACAAGCAAGGATTTACATCTTTTGCTTCTATTGCTGCTACCGGACAAATAGCTTTCCGTTTCAAAGGTGCAACAGGCGATGGCGATTTCAATATCGACGACATCCGCGTAGCACGGACTATTACCCTTGCGGACGATACAGACAACTCTTCGACGCTAAGTTCGCTGGCAGCTGCTG
>CADBUP010000187.1 GCA_902797885.1 uncultured Ruminococcus sp. | reverse complement strand
CTTGGTCATTGAGTTTTTTTATCTTTGCTTCAAGTCCACGCTTTGTCTTTTCCATTTGCTTAACCGTGTAACGCTCCGCATTTTCGGTTTTCGCCTCGATTATTCCGTTAATAATCTCGTCAAGCTGATTTTGCAGTATGGTTTTCTGCCGTTCTGCCGACATCGGTATTTTCTCGAATTGCGAATGACCGATAATAACGGCATCATAATCGCCCGTTGCAATTCTGCCGCAGAATTTTTTGCGGTTTTTCATCTCAAAGTCCTTTTTTGTTGCAACAAGAATATTCGCCGCCGGATATAACTGCAAAAATTCGCTTGCCCATTGCTCGGTCAAGTGATTTGGTACTACAAACAGCGATTTATTGCAAAGTCCGAGCCGCCGTGATTCCATTGCTGCCGCAACCATAGTCCAAGTCTTGCCGGCACCGACCACATGACCGAGCAGTGAATTACCGCCGTACATAATTCGTGCAACAGCGTCCTTTTGGTGTTTCCGCAGAGTTATTTCGGGGTTTATCCCGTTGAATGTTATATGGCTGCCGTCATACTCACGGGGGCGGATAGAGTTAAACCGAACATTGTAGATTTTACATAGGTCATCACGCCTGTCGGGGTCTTTCCATATCCAATCCTCAAAGGCTTGTTTGATTGACGCCTGCTTCTGCTGTGCAATGGTGGTTTCCTTGATATTCAGCTTTGCAACCTTGTTACCGTTTTCGTCGTAAATATAATCAAAAATACGCACATCACGCAGATTAAGCGAATCCTCAATAATTTTATAAGCGCTGATACGGCTTGTACCATAGGTGTTGGTAGCCTTAACGCCCTTATCGGCGCTCTTGCCTTGAATATTCCACTCACCCGTAAGATTTGAATATTTGACCTCGATTTTGCTTTGCGCATAATAATTCGGCGAAAGAAGCTCAAACACAAACTCCTCGATATACTTTTCGGGTATCCAAGTCGTGCCGAGCTTTACGGAAATTTCACCCGGCGTTAAGTCTTTCGGCTGTACCTTTTCAAGATATTTCGCATTGATACGGTATTCGGAGCTGTCTTTTGAAAACTGCTCCGCTTGACTTAATTTTTCACGAACATTGCCCGAAAGGTATTCATCGGCAGTCAGATATTTCGGCTCATATTCCGGCGATATTTCGTGTTCGGGGTTTAAGAATATAACGCCGTGCAAGTCCTCATACAGCTGTTGTTCGGTTTTGCCCGATAAATTTTCCATAAAGGCAATATCTATCTTTGCCTTTTCCGCAAGCGACACCGCCAATGCTTCATCAGCCGTATCAACCTTTGTAACCTCGTGTTTGGCTCTTATGGTGCGTTTGGTGAACATATCCGCTTTGCGTTCGAGTTCTCCGTACTCGTCCAATACCTCTAATGAGCAGAGCAGAAAATAACTGCTGTCCTCCGAAAAGGCAAGAGAATTGCCACGGGAATTGATAAGTCCGTATTTCTTTGTGTAGTTATCATAAAGCGTGTTGAGCTTTGCCTGCTGTGCCTTAATTTCATCATCGGAATAGTTTTCCGTCTGATATTCGATTAAAGTTCTCACGCAGTCCCGAAGCTCTATCATACCTTTAACACGGTTTTCAGCCGTTGCGTTCAGTTCTACCTTACGCATTATACTGTTTTCACGGAAATATATATTACCGTCAACAACCGTAAAACTGAAATTACGCACAGCGGGATCTGCCGGGATAGTTACCTCTTCATCATTTGAAATATCGTCAAATTCATATTCGGTAATCTGTGCGTGTATGTTCTGAATTGCTCCGGCAAGCTGTTCGGCAAGTGAAATATCCTCATTCGGCTCACAGGTAAGGGTAGGACCGAAAGGACCGCTGACTTCTTTGAGTTCGCCCATAACCATATCGGGATTATCAAGAAAATACTTATTTACAAACTGTCCCGTTTCGTGTTCGGCAACCTCCACCCATTCAGGCATTATATCTGTCATACGCTCTCTTTTTTGCAAGAACAGAATATCTGCCGTAACCTCTGTTCCGGCGTTTTTCTTAAAGGTGTTATTCGGCAAGCGAACAGCGCCGATTAAATCGGCTCTTTGAGCTATATATCTGCGCACCTTTGAAGTACGCTTATCCATAGTGCCTGAGGAGGTGATAAAGGCTATAACGCCGCCCGGTCGCACCTTATCCAAAGTTTTCGCAAAAAAGTAATCGTGAATAAGGAAATTATGTTTGTTGTATTTCTTGTCAAGCAGCTTAAAATCTCCGAAAGGCACATTGCCGATTGCTACATCGAAAAAGCTGTCGGGAAGTTCGGAATTTTCATAGCCTTGTATGGCAACGGAATTTTTCTGATAAAGCTGTCCGGCAATTCTGCCTGTAATACTGTCAATTTCCACGCCATACATTTTACTGCCGCTCATACTCTCCGGCAGAAGTCCCATAAAATTACCGATTCCGCACGACGGCTCCAAGATGTTACCTTGTGTAAATCCCATATTGGAAAGCGCCTTATACATAGCCTTGATTACAACAGGCGGAGTGAAATGTGCGGTAAGCGTTGACGCTCTCGCTTGCTCATATTCATCGGGCGAAAGAGTGGTGTATAGCTCCTTAAATTCCTCCGACCAATTTTCTTTGGATTCGTCAAATGCGTCTGCAAGACCGCCCCAGCCGACATACTGTGATAATATCTCCTGTTCTTCTGGAGTGGCAAGACGGTGTTCAAATTCAAGCTCGTGCAAAAGGTTTATTGCCGCAACATTTCGCTTAAACTTTTCTTTCGGCGTTCCGTAACCGAGTTCATCATCGGTAATTTGAAAATTATGCCGTTCCGAAAGCGGAAGTTCGGGGTATATAACCGTGTTTTGCACTCTCTGCGGCTTTGCCTTTTGAAATTCCGCCGTTATCTGCGGTTTTGCTTGTTCGGCTGTAATGCCTTTCACAAAATCTATGCTCTCACTTCGGAAAATTGGAAATCCCGTACTGCTTTGAAAGGTTATATCCTTTAACGATACCTTGTTAAAATCGGTGTTCACACTGTCCACAACAAATTTGCGGTCATCAATGGTGAGTTCCGTTCCGACAAGACTTTCGGCATTTTCCTCCGGCTCCGGTGTCTGCACTTCCGTTTGCGTTGTTTCTGCTTGCTTCGGCTCGTTTTCCGCTTGCTGTTCCTGTTCGGGTATAACCTTATCTGCCGACAAAAGCCTGTTATATTTCCTGTTTTCATCGGCAATAATAACATCATACCCGGCATAGAGCAGCTTGTTTGCGTATTCGTCAAGAATATGCTTCGGAAAACCGCACATCTTGTATGCGTTACCCTCAATTTGCTTTGAAGTTGAGGTTATACCAAGTATCTGTGCCGCATTTTCCGCATCTTCTCCGTAGCTTTCGTAAAAATCACCGAGAGGAATAAGGGCAACGGTTTTTGAGCCGTTATCATCTTTGTGAAGCTCTGCAAGATATTCGGAAAACGGCTGTTCTTGCGGTTGAGTGTCAATTGCCGTTTCAATTTGTTGCTCCGTTACATATATAAGCTCATCAAAATTGAGGTTTTGTAAGAATTTTTCCGTTATATTTGATAAATTGTAATAGTATTCCGTATCAACCAAAACATTATCAATATATTTTTCAACGGTAAAATTCTCAAGATTTACATCAACCTGTATAGGAAGCTCATCGTCCGTAACAGTCGTATATGCTATGCCTATTTTTGAAAGGTTTGAAAAATCTGCCGGAGAGTCGTATTCTTCAAGGCAAAATTCATTGATAAGATTTTTTGCGGTTTCAAACTGTTTTTCCCCTCGTTCCTTAGTTATGGCTTTATATAACGCCATATCATTATCAGTCAGATTATAGTTTTCACTGTAATCAAGACTTAATTCAACCTTGTCAACAAGTTCCTGTCTTTCGTCCTCGCTCATTTCGGCAAGCTGTTCTTCCGGTGTTTCCTCTTTAACCTCCTCAATTCTGTCGATATGCGGAAACAGGTTATATTCGCCGTTTGCATATTGTTCGAGGTCTTGTACCGCTGCTTGCCTTAAAGGATAACTTCTTAAATCAGCCGATGTTTCCGCAAGCAGATTTTTTAAGTCCGTAAGCATTGTCTGCGTTTGGACTTTATTGTTCAGCTTTTGCATTAAAATGTCTTTTGTTTTATAATAATCCGCATCAGACGGGTACGGCATAATTGTATTTTCGTCGGTATCATACATATAGGCTTGACGGATTTTGAGAATAAGCTCCTCTTTTTCATAATTCGGAATGTTTTTGATTTCAGACTCATTCAGATAGTTTCGGCTTTTTATGAGCCTGTCAATATGCTTTTCGGCTTCACTCCACGAAATCTGTATTTTTGCATACGGTTTTGTCAAGTCCTCGTGACTGAAGGTTATCCCTTTGGCATCGTGATTTTCGTTGTATAACCCGGTATAGCTGCCGCCCCAGCCGTATTCGTTTTTAAGAAAAGTTATTCTTTCTTTTTTGTCTGTATGTGTATCAAAGAAAGTATATATTCGGTATTTTCCTTCCGAAACACCGCTTCCTCGCTTAAACATATTGTCAATTTCATCTCTTGAAATAAAACGCTCCGGCGGGGTATAGGTAAGCTCCTGTGCCGTAAAAGTTTTTCTTGTGATATACAACTCCGCAACAACATTGTTTGTTTTGTGTGGATTATACCATTCATATCTGGTAATATCAAAGTTTTCATCATACAAATCCGACAGCTTTTGCGTAACCGACTTTATCTCGTCCAAGCCTGCGGAAGTTTTCAAGTGTTCGGCTATTTTATCTGTTTCTTCAGGGTATCCTCCGACAAATGAAAACACATCAGCCGTAAAATATTCTTTTAATTCGGGATAATCTTCCGTATTCAAATTACGACGCATTTCCCACACTGCATCCGCAGCCTTTTTACGCTCATATTTATCCATTTGCAAAAGCGTATCTTTGGGTGCAAATCTTCCCAAGTCCAAAAGCTCGTCAATGCGCTTTGCGGCATCTTCCCAAGAAATGAGCTGTGCTGTATTTTTGTTCGCACTATCGCCATAGGATATTCGTATTCCGTCAGAGTTCCACCAAGCTGATACCTTCCGTCCGTCAAATACAAAACCTTTGCCGTCCGTCTTATACAGATTTTTCAGAAATTCAGCTTTGTTTTCAAGCGATTTATCTTTTGAAAACTCTATGCAAGTTTCAATTACGCTGTCTTTATCGTTTGTTCCGTCGCATAAAACCTCGTCAATTACTTGCTGCGGCATAGAAAAAGCAGCACCGAAAATTTCGTGTGCTGCTCTCTGTACGATTTCCTTTTGTTGCTCCTCTGTCGGAATGAGGTCAAACAGACTTAACTGTAAACTACCTCCGGCAGTACGATTTCTTCCGCTGAATGTAAAAGGTTGTTCATCAGTCCTGCCCACATCATCGGATCTGTCGCTTTCATCTCCTCGTTCACGCCCTCGGTCTGTGCTAACCTTTTCACTATCGTCTGTATTCTCTCTGTCGCTGACCTCTGCACTTCCAACAGATGCTCCGTTATTTTGCCCGTTATCATCAAGCTCGTGTATAGGCTCGGTCGGTTCTGCTTGAGAAATTTCCGCCTCATCTGTCCGTATTTGCCTATCCGTACTTCCGTCTGTTCTGTCGTCAAGTTCGGAATCAGGTATCCGTTCACTTGTGTGTAGGTTATCTCTGTCATAATTATCCGTCCTTTCATTGATTTTTGTATTTATACCGTTTTCTCTGACTTCATTATATACCGTATCTCTGTTTTCCGCAAAATTTTTTCGGTTTTGTATTTCCTCTCTGATCTCGGCTCTGATAGTTTCGGATATGCCCCTTAGCGTTTCCTCCGAAATGCTTGATACCGCATTACCCAAAACCGAAAGCGTTTCCGGCGTGTTGAAGTTCATAATATGCGGAAAGTCCTCACGCTCAAAAACATTATCTGCGTTAATTCCGAGTCTTTGAAGTACAATATATGCAATGCTCACTTCCGCAGTCTGCTGAAATTCCACATCAATATTAAGCTCGTCCAAGCCGTCCAAAAAACTGTTTTCTTTTGCGTATTTAAGCTCCGAAAGATAGTCGGCTTTACTGTCCTCAACTGCATTTTGTGCCGCTGAAAGAATTGCGTCCGTAATACTGCTTTTATTTTTCAGCTCACCGAATGAATTTTCAAGCGTTTCGATAATGGCATTGTCAAAGCGGCTGTTGTACTGCCACAGCCGTATCGGACCATTGTTACTATGCGTGTCGGAAATATCGAAAACATAATCAAGGTATTTGCCACGGTCGCCCTCACGAAGCAGGGCAATGCCTTTACTGCCACGGTTTATCCACGCTTTGAGCTTTTTGTTCCAAACATCAATGCTTGCACAAGCCGTTGCGTCCGGTCGCTGGGCATAAATCAAGATTTGGTCTTGAAACGGATATTTGTATTGCCACGCCGCACTTTTCAAAAAAGCCGTCCATTTTTCATAATCGGCAAGGCTTTTGCCGATTTCGTTTGACAATGCACTAATATTTTGCAGCTTGCTCGCCATTTGCATTTCACCTCCAGCAATTTGTTTTGCAAATATTATTTATCCTCTTTTTCGATAGGCACATACTTTGTGCAAGCCTTTCCGTTATGAAATTCCAAATACGGACACATCGGCTCGTTTGGGTCAAGTTTTAATGCGTCCGCACCTGTTTTACAGTTCGGACATAATTGTTTTTTATCATCATTCATTTTTTATCGCTCCTTTTGATTTTTTGCATAGAAAAAGAGCATTGAAGTTGTTGGTTTCAATGCTCTTGTATGGATTTTTATTTATTTTTTCATCTGCACATCTGCATCGGCTCACGAAGCCGCTTTGCCATTTCGATACCCTCGGCGGCGGTTGTGATTTCGCCGTTTTCTATCATTTCGATAAGCTCCGCACGGTGTTTTGCATTTAAGCAATACACGCTCCG
>CADBUP010000186.1 GCA_902797885.1 uncultured Ruminococcus sp. | reverse complement strand
TCGGCATCCCGCGGCTCACCATATCGTTATAAGTGGTGCTGCCGAATTTGTCTGATACTACGACTTGCAAATCCCAAGCAAAGGTATTGTCTAGGTTAAAGGTTTGTGCCACATTATCTTGCATCGTCACATAAGATGACCATGTGCTATCAGTGGTCTTTTTGTAGCGTAGCTTGATGGTCATGGCGTTCTTGCCATCAACACTCGAATAGCTGCCATCTACCTTTATGGTGGTATTGCTATAATAGTTATTCTCGCGGTGCTTTGTAATAATAGCGTTTGGCAGCTCCCAGTTTAGCACCGTAATATTTAGCGTTTGGCTCGTGGAGTAAGCGCGACTATCTGTCACTGTAAGATTTGCGGTGGTATTGCTTGAAACATTTAAAGCGCCCACATTTATGGTGCAAGCTGTGCCGGATATTGTGCCGTTGTAATCTGTGCCATTTATATTAGCCACCACGCTTCTAATGGATGCGCCCTTTTTTGCTGATAAATTGGCCACATTTAATTCGAGTTGACTTTGATTTCTCACTATGAGCTGGTCATTGTCGGTAATGGCAACCGTGGTGGCGTTGTCATCAGCATAAGAAGCGGTAAAGGTTGGGTTGGCATCTACTATGGTTAAAATCTTGTCGGCATACGAATAAAAGGTGTTATTGCCTATGATTGTTCTGATATAAAAGCGCACTGTTAATGTAGGGCTGTTAATAGTGGCATATCTAAGGTTTTGTCGCTCTTGCTCGGTTAATTCAAAAGTGTAGGATGAACCAGTTTTAGAGATATTTCTATAAGGCGCATAAGATTGGTTGCCAGTCGAGTCATAAATGGCGGCTTGCAGAGAAGCAACGCTGTTTCCGGCTGGATTCGAGTAGCCAATGGTAGGGTTTTGCATATCGGTGAAGTTGGGAGCTGATGTAATATTGGCTTTCCTTGCTATTTTCGGCAATGACCATGAACCGCTCGCGGATTGAGAAACCGCATAATAGCCAATACCCGCCTCTATGTAAGCACTAAATGACTTATCACCTTCGTTATTATGGCTCATCGTGAAAGAGCCGGAAGCAATCACCGTGCCATTATATACATTGATTCTATCCTCCGAAGAATAAACTTCTGCACCATCAATAGATACATAAAAGTTGCCAGATGTGACCCAGTTGCCAGTATCGCCGCCGCTACCGGTTAAACTCCAGTTAATAGTGGTGGTATTATTCGCCGTGCTTTGACTTGCCACCGACCAGCTCAATGTTATTGTTCGATTATAATAATAACTGCTTGCTGGGCCTGATGTAATGCTTCCGCTGCTCGCCATTTTATTCACCTCCTACCGACACTAGACCAATGCCGTCATTTGTTACATTATTATTGCCATCCGTCAAAGTTATCGGGATAAACCGGAGCTTGTTACAAAGCGTGATTTCTTCCTCTACTACGCTTTTTTTCATGTGAAACTCATCTTTATCTACCCAATAAATCTTATTGTTATTGCGGTCATATCCGGCGAAGCCTACTTGCTCGTTCATTATGACATAGCTGCCATCCTGCCCATACATTTTAAGGCCATCTTTGTCCATCTGCCCTATTAGCGTGTTAGCTTCGTCAAATAGCTGCAAAAGACCGCTCTGATTGAGTTTTGAGCCGAGTTTTAGCGTGCCGCCTTTGATTAAATCAGCCGTAAGGTTGATGACATTGATTTGCTGCATATTTAGCACATTGTCTATTGTCCAAGCGCTTGCAAAGTTGCCATTGATGCCAGTATTAGAGAAGGCAATGCCGCCATTATTTATCATTATCACATTAGTAGCGGTTTCTTTTGGCAAGCTGTCCACCACTAGAATTTTATCGCCTTCATAGATTACATAGCTATTCCCTAGCGCTCCCCATATCTTCTCTTGTGCTAAATTTAGCTCGGCTTCTAGCCCGATTTGTATAGCTTGGGTGCTTTCTTGTATCATCTGCTCCGTTTGAGTCGTGATGTTGGTTACTAAGTTTGAAAGCTGCTTCTTAAAGTTCCCAAACTCTAGATTAGTGTATTTGCCGAGAATACAGTCATAATCGTAAGAGATAAGATTGGTCGTGATCTTCACACCAAGCCGCTCATCATCCACATAAATGGTATCACCAATATCAGTTATCTTTTCGAGATTGGCCGCTAATTGGTAGTTCACTTGCGGATATTGATTTATTTGTATGTAGGCTTGCGCTTGCGCAAACAAATCCGCTCGGAGCGCCGCTGCATAGGCTTCTTGGTCAACATTCCCGCTTTCATCCTTATATGCATCTTGGTCTATATTCTGGTCAAAATGTATGCACTTTGTATAGGGTATATCATAGCTTACATCCCCATAAATATATTTATCTTCTAGCATAATGCCATCATAGCCCACCGGCATCATCTGCGTTACTACATTGTCCCAGTTATAATCCACTGTTATTTCTTTGAGGTTCTTGCCATAGCGCACCTCTACTCCGTTGTCCTGCCCGATATTTTCACGAATTTCAATCTGAAAGTTATCCCGCACCAAATGGCCGCTTCCCCATCGCTCTATGGCCTCTTGTATGGCCTCGTAGTACGATTTTCGTATGACATAAAGGGTATTTGTGCCTTCCACATCCGAAAGCGTTGTAAATGGGCTTTCTGGCGTTGTGGAGCTATTAAAGTGGTCAAGCGCGGCGTTCAAGTTCATATTTACCGCCCTAGAATCCTCAATTAAATAATTTTCGGTGTCATAGAAAATATGCCAGCATCGAGTAGTAATTTTGCTTTTGGTCTTTTGCACATTTCCCACCCGAAACGCTTGTTCGCCTTGTGGGGTTGGCGCTACTATAATTCGCCCTTCGGTGAGGTCATCGGCGTATTTTAGGGAAGTGGTCAAGTCTAAATAAAAGTCGGAGTTATCGGCCTTATGAATTACTGCCCGAAGTGGCAAAATCACTAAATCGCCGTTGCTGGTGAATGTCGTATCTGTTTGGCCGAATAACTTAATCATTACTTGCCACCTTTGTATAGTAAAGTGTCACATAACCGTGCCAAGCAGTCCTATCTATCCCAGTCCGAATCTGAATTTCAGCGCCCTCCACCGTAATCCTTATGCAGGTTATCACATCACCATTGTCAACATGAGGCAAAGGAAATGCACGGCTACCGGCTAGCGCTATACCTTCTATTTTGACTACTTTGTCAAGATTAGATATATTATGCGCTACATTTTTGTCAGCGGCATTTGGTAAAGCGCCGAAGTCAATAGTTTTCTTATATATAGTAGAGCCGTCAATCCATGTGAGGCCAGTTTCTACCTCGCTGGTGCTATATCCCATTTCGTCATTTGTCGGATAGTTTAAACCTTTCATTTTTCGCAAGCTCCTTTACTAAATTATAGCACTTTATGGATTTAGCACCCACACTTCGCCAGCCGTTGTGGTGGTGCATCCGGTTTTACCCCATAATTAAATACTTATATTTCGAACCATAACCACAAGTAGCACCAGAAAATGAGAGAGAGACGGAGGTGGTCGTCCCTCCATAAACTACGGCGTAAGGTATCGAAACTCTGGTGCTATCATACATACTGGTGATAGTGGCATTAGTGCCGGAAGTAACATTTTTACTTGAAAAGAAGGTTATGTGGTTTTCATTACCTACTTTGCCAGCATACCAATACTGAAATAAAATACCGCTTTCCATATATGGCCGATTGTTTTCATCCATATTTCCAGTTTGGATAGCTAGTAAGAGTTCTAAGGGATAAGAAGGCGCAGTATTAGCCGGAGTTTCTTTAACAAAGTAAACAAGCCTCGGCAACACTCCCATATTATGGGGAATGGTTACAAATTGCATTTGCAAGTCTGTAATTTCACCAGATACAGCCTTTGTAAAATTGTAGATTGCAGACAAGTCAAGTCCGCCCGCGATGCTAGAGATAGCGCTCGCCAAGTTCGCGGTGTTTTTGTTTGTCGGCATTGTGCCGCCTTTGGTGTTTATCGCGTCATAAGCGTTTGATATGTTTGTTCGTAGGTTAGTTAATTCGCTTGCTATACTCATTACACTCCACTCCCACTATTTAATGTTTGTAATACCGTTTCTACATCGCCTATAGCTGCATATATTGCACTATTTTGTACTGGGTTTGTAGAAGTTGAACTTAGCGCAGAATCTACCTTCACTGCTCCATAAGTTGAAGCAGATGCTGCCGGTATACTTGCTACACCAGCACTTGATACACTAGAACCAGCTACCGTAACGCTGCGTACTACCCTAGTGCTTCCCTCGTATAACCCTCCTACCGAGTAGAAGTTTTTTGACGCATCCCAGTTGTAAGGAAGCTCTTGTTCTATGCCTAAACCTTGATTGCCTCTGCGTCTTGTAAAACCGCGCAAAAACGCCAGCCTCACCTCTCTATTCGTAACGCTTCCGGTTTTTGTAAAAGTAAAACGATAATAAGTATCTACCCCACCAGAGATTACACCGGTATGGCAATATGCTCCAGCCATTATAGAGCTAAATGTGGTTTCATATCTGGTCGTCCAATCTGTCGCATTTCCAGAAGTTTCAATTTTGAAAATGAATTGCTGTGCCGCTCCACTATTCGCATAAGTTACGAAAAACTCAAACCATTCTGTCTGTGAATATTGCGTACCAGTTAATGTGAATCTTCTCGCCTTAGCAGTAGTCGGAAGAACTAAAATAGTTTGGTCTTGTTTTTGGATAAACAAGTTGTTGAGTGTCGATGTATCAGTTGCCGCTGTCCAAGTTGTGCCATCGGTAGTAAGCTCATTTGTCTGGATTTTCAAAAACGCAATCCTATCATGGTAGCTGTCACGCACGCAAGGCAGGTTGCCAACTGAATTAGCGGCAGGGTAGTAATAGCTTGTAGTATTGGTAGCAAAAGTTGCACCATTCAAATCCTTGAGAGCTATATTCCCAGTCATTGTCCCACCGGCAAGCGGTAGAAAATTAGTAGGGATAGAAATGTTCCCAGCCCCCAGCAAGCTGGTGTTATTTATGGTCTTGATATTAGTGCTAGATACAAGCGTATCTTGCTTGTCAGAGAGTTTTGCTTTTATCTTACTCCAAAAGTAGGTTAAACCGGATTTGTCGAGATAGTATTTATTAGCCATAACCTACCTCCCCTAGTTTGATACTATCGTGTCAATTTCTGCGTTTGTCACTGCTATAAGTTCCGAGGACAGCTGATAGCCAGATAAATCAATGTCTGTCGTGCCGATTTTTTCATAAGAGCTACTTGCACTTAGCCAGATATATTCATCGTAGATATTTGGTGCGCTACCGCTGTTAGATATAAGATAAATAACGCCTTTTTCGCCGGTAGCCGGTAAGGTTTGCACCACTTGAAAATCAATACCGGTGATGTCCTCTAATGCGTCATTGATTGCGTCTTGCACCTCTGTGGCTGTTTGGTATCCAGCGCCGTTGGTAAGCTCGTTGTTATTGGTTGGCACGGCTATATTTGCGGTGGTTGGTGTAGCACTGTTAGCTGTAAATGTTGCCACGGTAGTGCCGTTTTTCTGAATTGTAAGCGCGGCATCGTTCACAGTTGGGATAGTGGGCTTGTTTAGAATATAAGCGTCCGAATTTGTATCAGTTTCATCCCAGTCGCTTTGTGCGTTTACCTCCGCACCGGCTGCGATTCCCGCAAGCTTATTCTTTTCCGTGGTGGTGTAGTCGTTGGTTGATAACCCTTTGCCGGTTTCTTTATCTACCTTGCCGCCGAGCAAAGCTTTTACCTTTGAATGATAGTAGGTTAAACCGTTGTCATCTAAATACTTTTTTATTGCCATTTTCTATCGCCTCCTTAAACGATTGAATTTATTATATTGTCTATTTCGATATTAGTGAGCGATTCCGCGCCTAAATCCTCAAATGATTTATTCCCCACCAGCGTAATATCGTTAATTTGGGGTTTGTTAGTCAAAGTTGCATAATCAGTCGCGGTTTCTCCCGGATCGCCCTTCTCGCCCTTTTCGCCTTTTACCATTAAAATCTTAACATCAGTAGTCGGAGTTTCTCTTTTAACCTTGTAATTGTGTTCTTCGGTAAGTTTTACTTTGCAAATCTGCTCCGGCATTTCCTAAACCTCCCTAGTAATATCTTCCGTTATCATCAGTTCGCCTTTTAGCACCGTATAAACATCACCATTTACGCCTATTTGTAGGTCGTATCTATATGAACCGGCCTCTATATCTTTGGTATCTTCTGGCGCGATGCGAACGCGGTAAGTGCCGGTATTTACTTTTGAAATGCCGTCTGTAATAGTTTTTTGGAATATGTAGCCGGTATCATTGGCTGATTTTTTGCAGCTAAAAAAGGCTGTTTCTAGGTCTTGGTCTAAGCCCTCAATCTCCACCCCAAAAGCATAGGTATCCCCTCTAATCATTGCCAAGTTTGTGTCTGCGACTATTGCCATTCTTGTTTCTCCTTTGCTTAATTATATCACTGATATTCTGGTTCTTCGTAATTCGGGTTAAGTGTGAAGTCTGTGCCATCATAGCAATACTTTTCCGGCTCTACTTCTTCCGGCACTTCTACCGGCCCATATACATCCACGAGGTCGATTGGGAAGGCCACATTTTCTTCTACTAGCCGCGGATAGCCATTATCCATATAGTCTAGCTTTTTCCCCATAGCTAATATGCGGTTATCTTCTTTCACCGTTATAACATATTTTTTCATATTTACCTCCTTTTTAATTATCTAATACCCATACTTGACCGGATGTGGTAGCGGTACACTCGGTTTTAGTAAGGCCTTGTATTTTAGATGTGGATTCAATAACGCGAGGGCTATCGTAAATGTCCAGAACTTTACTATATAGAAAATTTCCGCCACGGTGGGAGATAAAGACTTTGTTGGTGTCTAGCAACACCGTGGAGGCAAACTGGCAAGAAGTAGTTAGGGTTGAAAGCCGCGTGTCAGTGCCAGATGCAATGCTAGTGCCGGAAATGGTGCAAATTATGCCGTAAAGATTGCTATTTTCGCCTTGATGAGCAATAAAGACTTTGTTGGTGTCTATTTGCCTTACGGATGCATAGTAATATGAATTTGTCCAAATAGCGGGAAGCGCTGTATCAGTGCCTGCCGTGATTGTAGTACCAGATATGGTACATACTATTGCGTTAATATAGAAGCCGCTACGATGGGCAATAAAGACTTTGTTGGTGTCCATAAGTGCCACGGAGTTCCACACATACGAATTTACCACAGTCGATAGCTGCGTATCAGTGCCTGCCGTGATTGTAGTGCCAGATATGGTGCAAATCATGGCATAGAGATAATTGCCGTTACGGTGGGCAATAAAGACTTTGTTGGTGTCTAACTTCACCGCGTTGGCATTTTGGAATGCATTGGTTATTTGCGAAAGAGGGGTATCAGTACCAACCGTGATAGTGTTGCCGGATATGGTACAAACCAGAGCATAGAGAAAAGTGCCGCTACGGTGAGAGATAAAAACTTTGTTGGTGTCTATAAGCACGGATGAGGCATATTCATACGGCGATGAACCGCTCGCAAAAGTTACCAGTTGAGTGTCCGTTGCGACGGTGATGGTTGTGCCGGAAATAGTACAAATCATGCCGTGGAGATAATTAGTACCGTTAGGGTGGGCAATAAAGACTTTATTCGTGTCAAGCTTTACCGGTGAAGCATAGGCGTATGAGTTGGCCGTGGTAGAAAGCTGCGTCGTCGTTCCTGCCGTAATCGTAGAGCCAGAGATGGTGCATACAGTACCAAAGAGATATTGAGAATTGCCCAGAGAAATAAAGATTTTGTTAGTGTCTATTTGCACGGCGGATGCATAGTTATATTGGCCGCTCGTGGTGGTGAGTTGTGTGTCGTTGCTGGCGGTTAGCTCCACGAACTCCACAAAAGCGGCAGCGCTTACAGTAGAGGCCTGTGCCTTAAAGTTTTTGATGATGCCATTTACTACATCAGCGCCGCCTCCGCTAATGTCGTCAATCGCGGCAGCCATTTGGCTTACTTTATAAGTATCGCTTTTGCCATTTTTGCTACGGATCGCCGTGGCAATAGCTGCTATATCATTTTCTTCATATAGTTTATTTGCCATTAGTAGCTTACTCCATTCCCGTCCGTATAAGTGCCACCAAAAGTGGCGGTTTGGGTTGTTATTTGCCCAGTCGTAGCATCCTTGCTCGTAATCGAGAGTGTCGCCACGGTAGCGGACGTTTGCGTTAGCGTAATTTGCGGTGAATAACCATCTGTGCCATTAGTGCCGTTAGCTCCGGCTGGGCCAGTTTCTCCTTGCAGCCCTTGCTCGCCCTGTGGCCCAGTGGCTCCGGTGTCACCCTTATCACCTTTGTCGCCCTTGTCGCCGGTATCGCCCTTGTCCCCCTTATCTCCTTTAGGCAATGTCAGGTTTAATGTTTGGTTCGGAGCTGTGCCGGTGATAGTGGCCGCCGCGGTGCTGCCACCTTGCACCGTGCCAATGCTTAATGTATTGGCTGGGCCAGTTGCGCCTTTGTCGCCTTTGTCACCCTTGTCGCCGGTATCACCTTTTGGAAGTGTAAGATTAAGGGTTTGATTCGGAGCGCTGCCAGTAATTGTGGCTGCTGCATCCGCTCCTTTTGTGACTGTTCCTATTGACAATGTATTGGCTGGGCCAGTTGCGCCGGTTTGTCCGGTTTCGCCCTTATCTCCTTTGTCGCCCTTCGGCAAAGTTAGGTTTAATGTTTGGTTCGGAGCTGTGCCGGTGATAGTGGCCGCCGCGGTGCTGCCTTTTTGTACCGTGCCGATAGCCAAAGTATTAGCTGGGCCGGTATCGCCCTTGTCCCCCTTGTCACCTTTATCGCCTTTCGCCGGTAAAATAGAAATTGTACCTTGCGTATCAAATTCGAGATTAACTTTATAAGTATCATCCTTGAGAATCTCGACTGTATAAGTCTTTTCGTTAATAGTGACTGTCGGCATTTTTTAGTCCTCCCTAGTGACATCCTCGATAACTTTAAGCGTTCCCAAAATTGGAGTAGCCACATCGCCATTGACACCGATTTCTAAGTCTATTACATAAGTTCCCGCGTCAATATCTTCTGTATCCTCCGGAGCTACCCGCACACGATATTTGCCGGCTTCTATTTTCGTCACGCCGCTCCCAATTGTCTTTTTAAAGACATACTGGCTGGAACTGGCATCTGTCTTGCAGCTAAAAGTTACGGTGTCCAGTTCGGATTCTTCGCCTTCTACTTGAACGATAAAGGCTAATGTGTCACCTCTTACCATTGTCCATTTTACTTTTTCCATCTATATGGTTCTCCTTTCTATATCCATCTTGAATAATTGCTTATTACGATTTTGGTTAAATTCCCGCTCCAAGTGAGAGTATTTTTACCCACTTTCAATTTGAAATTGTTGTAATCGCCATCTACATACCGGTTCATCAAAGTGTCCGGAGTTCCTTGGTATGCTTCCATGGCGTTGGTGTCAATGGTAATATTTGTAGCGGTTTCGCCCATGTTTATCACAAAAATCTGGTTGTCGTTTAGACTAAGGTTTATTGTGCCGCTGCCATATATGGTTAGCTGTGGCCGAGAGTAATAATTGCCGCTATTTGTAATAGTCGCATTGGTGTCATCGTTTGCTATGGAGATTGCGGAAATAATGTCTATTGCTGCTCCGGTGGTTGCGTAAACCCACAGATAGTTATAGCTTTTTGTTTCCGCAAGTGTTGCTTGTATGGTGGCTGGGTTGCTGGAATCTAGAAATACTGCTTGGCCGCCAAAAGAGTTAGCGTTAGATGGCGAATCGTTAATTAAGCGAATCGCAACATTGCCCGCATTATCCCCGGCAGCAATGGCCGTAAGCGTATAATCGCCTGCATTAAGCGAAAGCGCTGTAATCGGCACATAAAACTCCGTGGCCGAGCTTGCCGTTCCAGATACCGAAAGCGAGCCTTTGTTCACCGTGACCGTCACGCCATTTTTGGTTTGCGTGTATGTTGGTATTTCAAGTTTGTCCACATTAAAGGTTTTGGCGCTTTCTTCTGTGGAGTATTTGAATGGCTGCACATGGAGCGTTACTGTTGCGGTTCGGAATCGCAAAAGGCGCTCAAAATCAATTTGGTTTATTATCTGGTAGTAATAGTATTTATCCGGCTCATTTGAGAAAATCACCGTGCCTTCGCTGGTAAAGTAAGAAATGACCTCATCTATATCAAAATCGCCAAGCAAGCCGATGGTTATATCTTTGTCATAAGCAGAAAAGCCGAGCGGCGTGATAATATCACCGTCTCGGCCATCTATTTCCTCTATTTCGGTACGCATTAGCGGTTTAGATATGGGAGGTAGTGACTGTATCAAAAGTCCCGATATATCTGTGCTTTCTATTCCGTTAAGTGTTATGGTGTTTCTCATGCTTTACCTCCCTTTAATTATACACCAAACGCGTTACTGTGTTGTCCACGAATTTGCCCATTGCAATGTCATCCATTTCTATTTTCATCTCACTTAGCGCTTGTTTGAAATAGCCTACAAGCGAATTTTCGGCGCTCTGAGCCGTTTCAGCCATGCGAGATGTATTTGTACCTATTGTGGCATTAAACTCGGTTGGTATGGCATTTTGGAGGCTTTTAAGCGCATTTGATGACACACCTTCTTCTAGTGCGCCGCTTAATGTGTCCAGCACGGTTTCACCAAAGTCTTGCACTTGCGTTATCACGGCATTTTCTTCTTTATCAATACCTAGCCCTAAACCTTTCAGCAAGAAGCGACCCATTTCATTGGTAGCTTTCGATGGTGAGTGTTCTTGAAGCGATGCGCGTAACCTAGACAAAAGGCTATTACCGAAATTGGAGATTGTCCTAAATACCGAGTTTTGCTGGTTTTGGTTGGCTATACCAGTATTGACCCCGCTTATGAGGTTTTGACCGGCAGAGTCGGCGGAAGGATTTAGCCTTGTTACTTCTGAAATTGTACTTTCTACAATGCTTCGCATTTCTTCTTTTGACTTTGCTTCTCCACTCGCCACACCATCAATATACATTTGCACATTGCCATCGCCGGCATCTTTAAACTCTACATCTGCGCCGGTGATATTAGAAAGCGTTTCGCTCAAAGAATCATCCCAAATGTCCACATTCTTATCTAGCAAAGTTTCCGCGTTCACATTGTACTGGCCAAGCTGCTCTTTCTGAGTCTGTAATGCCGTGTTAGCTTCGTCTATTAAGGCTTTGATTCTCTCATCGCCAGTTTTCTCATAGATGGAAGTGAGTAAGTCAAGCTGTGTTTTCGCATCTTCGGTAGCCTTTATTGCAGTGGCTTTCTTGTATTCCTCGGCGTTTTCATATTCCTTGGTATCTTCCCATCTTATATTAGACATCTCGCTGTAATTCTGTTGCGAGAACTTGACCATATTATCTTCGTATTGGGCGATATTGTAGGCATACATCCCATAAAGCTCGGTTTGTGCTGCTAAATCTTCCTCTATTTTGTTTTTAGTTTTTTCAGAGTTTTCCCATTGTCTCAAGTAGCTATTGGCAAGTATATCATTGCCTTCTAGCACAGCATTGGTGTAATTCTTAAAGGCCTCATCTGAATCTGCTTGGGCTTGAGTTCTGTCTTTTTCAAGCTGGGTGATGGTTGATATTACTTCACCTTGTTTTTGGAGCGCTTCGGTATAAAGAGCCTCTTGTGCATCAAGCTGGATTTTAGCCTTTTTCGCGGCAATGGTATCTAGTATGCTTTGCTGGATGCCCTGATAACCTTCAATTACTCCATCTTGCATCCGGATCTCAATGCCAAGCGCTTCGCTTAAAGTGGATGTGATGAAAGATGCGCGGGCTTCATAACCATCTTTGACCTTGCCATTTTCATCGACTATGTTCCTTAGCTCATTCGCTAAGTTTTCATAGTGCTTCATTTCCGTCATGCCCTTATTAACATTGTCTTGCTGGGCTTTTGATAGTTCTTCCCATGAGGCGGTGTTTTCTTCGAGCAGCTTTTTAGAGTCTTTGAGATGTTGGTCGGTTTCGCTTAGTTTGTTGTCATGGCCACCAAGCGCGCTAGTGACCGCCATAATGCCACCGGCTAAAAGACCAAGCGCTGTGATTACTAGCCCAATTGGGTTAGCAGCCCATGCCGCATTAAACAGTTTCACGGCAGCAGTGCCAGCGCTAGTTGCTACATTTGCAAGCCCTTGGGCGCTCGTAAAGTTTTTAACAAGCGATGTCACATTACCGGTAATACCCATCATGTCTTTTAGCCCTTTCACCGTGTCGCTTATGCCGCTAGTGAAATCCCAAATCTTTTTAACCGCAAAGCCCGCAATTATGGCTTTAATTGCATTTATCACTAAGTCCTTGTGGTCTAGCAACCATTTGAAGCCCGCCGTCACACCTTCTAAGGCTTTGCCGGCCTGTTCGCCAAACTTATTCCAATCCACATTTTTTAGCGACTTAGAAATAGAGTCAATCGTTTTAGAAATCACCGGCTCTAACTTTTGCCAGATGGTCAAATAAATGCCTTCTAGTTGGCTTTGCAATAATGTCATTTTGCCGCCCACATTTTGCTGCATGGTGTCGGCCATCTTCTTGGCTGCTCCGGCGCTGTTATTTATGGCGGTTGAAAGCTTGTTATAATCGGTTTCGGTAGCATTTACGATAGCCAAAAGACCGCCCATCGCCTCAGTGCCAGCAATGGTCTTAGCGGTGGCGGTTTTCTGCTCATCTGTAAGACCAGCCATAGCTTTGCGAAGGTCTATCATCACATCACCAAGTGGACGCATTGTACCATCAGTGTTGGTGGTTTCTACGCCCATGGCGTGCATTGTGGAAGCAGCATCGCCAGTGTCTGTTGCAATTCTCTGCATTATAGATCGGAGCGCTGTACCAGCTTGTGATGCCTTAACACCGCTATTAGCCATTAAACCGGTTGCCAATGCTACATCTTCCATGCTATAACCAAGCGAACCGGCAACGCTTGCGGCATATTTGAAAGTTTCGCCCATCATCTCTACATTGGTATTTGCATTGGAGCTGGCGGCTGCCATTACATTGGCAAGTCTGCCCGCATCTCCGGCACTGTATCCCATTGCCGT
Organism: uncultured Ruminococcus sp.; assembly: GCA_902797885.1. Classification (GTDB taxonomy): domain Bacteria; phylum Bacillota; class Clostridia; order Monoglobales; family Monoglobaceae; genus UMGS1820. The sequence continues at coordinate 24,853 of CADBUP010000186.1, read as the reverse complement.
CAAAGCATCGGTAACAATGTCGGAAGCAGTAGCTAAGTCGCTACCAGAAGCGGCGGCCAAGTGCATTATGCCTTCTAGACCGTTAAGCATATCTTCCGTTTTCCAGCCGGCCATCGCCATGTATGTCAAAGCCTCGGCTGATTCGCTGGCGCTGAACTTTGTAGATTCGCCCATTTCCTTAGCTTTGGCGGTAAGCTTGGCCATATCCTCGGCGCTGGCGTTTGAGATGGCTTGCACTTTGCTCATGGCACTATCAAAGCCTACACCGGCATCAAATACCGCGCTTCCTAGCCTTTTAACACCATCTATGAGCTTAGTTATGACTTGGGTGGATAAGTTAGCCAGCACATTCTTAAATACCGTGTAGCCGCCCTCTGCGGCGTTTTGAGCCTTTTTGCCGGAATCATCTACGGCAATGCCTAGCTTACCCGCTCCCACTCCAGCTTCTTCGGCTTGCTTGCCGAGCTTTTCCATCTGTGCGCCGGTCTTTTTCACATCGGCTTCGGCGCTAGTTAAAGCAGCTTGGGTCTTTTTAACGGTGGTTTCGTTTTTCTCGTATTGGGTGTTTAATTGTTTAAGCTCTTGTTCAAGCTCATCCACTACTTTGGCTTGCGCTTCGTATTCTTTCGAGGTCGTGCCATATTGCTTGCCAATTTGTTCAAGGGTTGCTTTTTCTTTGTCTAATTGGGATTGGAGGTCTTGAATAGTCTTTTTGTTCTTCTCTTGCTGATTCTGATAATCCTTTAAAGCCGCGGTGAGTGTTTTTACTTTTTCTTGCTGGGCAGTAAGCTTATTTTTTAGTTCTTCGGAGCGCTTAGAGAGAGCCGTGAGTGAGGTATCGGCTTTGTCATAACTTGCCGCCGTTAGCTTTTGCTGTGCCGCCACATTCTTCAAATCGGCAGCAATTGCTTGCAAAGCTTGCCGATAGGCCGCTTCGCCGGTCAATTTTACGCTACCGCCAAAACCACTCATGTTTTTCGCCTCCTTTTAAAACCATTTTTCGCTTTCGTGCGCTTGTTCGTATGCTTTTTGATATGTAGTGCCGGTTTTGTAGCACATCATTTCAAAGTCGAATAAGTTTTTATAATGGTCGTAGTATTTATTAAATAATGTCAATGTCATTCTGCCGATTTCTTTGGTAGCAAAGCCCATTTTGTGTCCTACTACCACGAACCAAGAGAAGTCAATCGGCTCTGGTTCTTCTCCATCCTCTTGGATTACTCGTTTTTTGAGTTTTCGCCGCCCTGCAAGCTCTTAGCCATAAGGTCATCTACAAGCTTGACCACATTTTCCACGCCGTTGCCTTGAATAAACTCTGTAAGCATCCGGTTGGCTTGCTTTTGCGTAATAGGCTTCTCTGGCACTTCCTTGCTTTCGTTCTCAATGTCAATGGCTTCATTTACCATTGACATAATGATAAATGATAGCGCCTTGATAGATGGCTCGCCGGTCTTTTTGCCATAAGCTTCATCTAGCAGCTTCGCCAAAGTACCGTACTTGTCTTGTATTTGTTCAAGTACATTTAAGTTAAAGATTAGCTTGTACTCTTTGCCCTTATAGGTGAGCGTGTCCATTATATCTTTCATTTCATTTAGCTCCTATTTTACGGTTACTATAAAATCATTTTATATATTGAGGTCAATATATAAAGATTTTGCCTTTTGTTTGATGTTCCCATCAAGGTAAAGTAGGCGGATTTCTCCGCCATGCTTTACTCAGATTCAGCGCCCATCAAGCCGACAAGGTAAGCAACCGCTGCCGCTTCGGTGTCGAATATCTGCTCTTTGCGCCAGTTGCCATCTACCGGTGGGATAACTGTACCAGTAATTTCGTAAGTACCAAATTCGGTAGTTTCGCCTTTAGTTTGGTTAGATGAGCTTGGCTCTTGGAAGCGAACTTTAGGGAAGAATACAGCGCGGTATTTGTAAGCACCGTCTTGCATCAAAGTCACCACACGGCCAACGCCAACGATAGGCGCGGTATCAGTGGTGTTTGAAACCATCTCGCCGTCAGTACCAAGGGTATGACCCAAGAGAGCAGCCGCGGTGGTGAGGTCATAGCGATCAATACCGAGCGTCAAAGTACCGCCGGTCACACCAGCATCGCGCTCCGCGATTGCATCATCGGCATAAAGCGTAGCATCGCTAACAGTAGGCTCAAAAGAAGCACTGATAGCTTTTGCAAGTTTAGTCGCGCCGCCGTAAGTCAAAGCGCCAGTTGTCGCGTTCTCGGTTGCTACCGAGTAATAAAAGTTTTTAAGACCAATTTTAGCCATTGTTAATACTCCTTTCTATGCTAAAACTTAGGGTTTTGTGGTAGTATCCAGTGTCATCCTCATACATATCGCCGGATGAGCGCTCAGGCTGCCATCTGAACCCATTGTCTTTTAATATTGTTTTAACCGCTTCTATGATTTCAATATAGTTACCCTTTGAGTAAATATCGAAATCATAAAAGTCCACATAATTTAGTAGTTCATCGTCACCGGAAAATGGGTCATTCGAGTTTGTTTGCTGATAGGTGATATAGGTGGTTTTCTTGCCATTGTATCTAAGAAACGCTACTGGAATGGTAATGCCATCCACAGCGAAATTGTTAAAAATCTGCTCGATGAGTGTATTGGGGTTATCAATCATTCTAACAATCCTCCGCTTAATTCCTTTTGCGCTCTTAACATGGCTTTTTCTATCGCGCCCTTATTATCAAATGCAGGTCTGACGAAAGGCGCTTTTGTCCAGTATCTTCGTAACTCGGCTGGCATTTCACCTTTACCACTTGCACCAAACTCACGCAATGCGGCCAAAAGTGGCGCTGGCACACCTTTGTAAGTGCCGCCCTTAATTTTAAAGGGCTTGCCATTCTCGCGCGGTATATAGCCATAGTAAGCCACTTTCGTGTTGATGCCACCATCAGAAGGCGTTTCGTAAGTCCTAGTGATTTTTAGCCGTTTATTGAGCTTGGCTGCGGTCTTTGGGTTGAACACTCGCCCAGCATTAGTGGCAATCTGTTCTTTTACCACTTTCGCGCCGGCTCTGGTCATCCCACCAAAGATTTCGATTGCGTTTTTCTGCAAAAAATCGAAGTCTTTGAGAATGTCCGTTGGAAGCTCTTGCTGGAAGTGCGCCATTATTTCAGCACCTCCTTGGCTTGCATCTCTATTTCCACATCTGCTTCATCTACATTGTTTAAATATTGCACCTTGTAGGTTTTGCCTCTAAAGTCAATCAATAAATCTCGGTTACTGTCATCTGCGTTGTAATAAGCGTTTATGACCGTATCCGAATAGCGAATAGTGAAATTGGTATAAGCCTTTTCAAAATCGCTATTATTGACTATTAGAGTAAAGCCTTTGGTGGTTTTCACGGCTGCATATGGCTCTAAGATGACCACTTTTTGTGGCTTCTTAAAGCCTTGCTCATCCGTGCCATCAACAATCTGATAAATCGTGATTTTCCGGTTGTACTTTCCGGCATTAAGCATTGTCGGCCTCCGCTTCGGGAAGCAGATTGACCGAGTGCATACCGAGAATAGTATCGACTACTTTATTAAGGTTCGATTTGTCCACATATAAGGTTCGGTTATCCCACATATCTTGGCATAGGATAAACACCACAATTACAAAGTCTTGAAAGTTATCTAAATCGGCTTGGCCAGTATAGTTAGTTATAAAGGTTTTGGCCACACCGATAAGGTTGCCTAGCGTGTTCTCATCGGCTGCCGTTACTTCTGGCAATCGAAGGTACTCCGCCACATCTGCCGCGGTGATTTCACTTACTTTTGCAATTGTGTTCATTGTACCGACTCCTTATTTTTTCTTTCTGGTTGCTCGTTTTTTCGAGGTGGATTTTGGGTTTTCCACAGGCTTTTCCACTGGTTTTGCTTCGGTTTTTACCTCTGCTATGTAACCAGCGGCTAGGAGGTCGCGGATTTCAAATGAATCGTTGACCTCCCTCGTTTCGCCCTCATACATGGAGATTACGCCCGCAAAACTTGTTAAGGCTTTTACTCTCATGTGGTTACTCCTATTCGCTTTCTGGAGTGCCGCTGCCCATTACGAGCTTCGCGATTTGCTGGGCATCTTGTACCTTGGCATCGAACTCAAACCAAGCGATAACACCATCAGCGTGCTGGTCAGCATATTTTTCACGAAGAACTCGGATTTCCATGTTCTCGCTGAACTTGGTAGCAAGACCGGCAAGGTTACCATAATAGATAGCCGCGTTGCCTTGTGCCATCTCTGGCATATTGTCAGAAACAAACACCGGTTTGCCAAGTAAGCTTGTACCAAATGGCAGCGAAATGTCATCTTGTAACATATAGCGACCCATTTTGTCTTTGAGCTGGCGGCAAGCGGTACGAGTTGCTGGTGACATAATCCACACTGCGCCATCTTGGAACATATCCTTTACTTTGTCGTGAAGCTGGATAAGCTCATCGGCGGTTACTGCGGTTGCAGCAGCGGCGTTGACAGCCAAAGTCACACCAGTAAGACCTTCAACAGTACCAGTCTGGCCAGAAATTGTACCAGAGCCGTTAATCAATACGCCTTCAATAAAGCGCTTGATGCTGTAAGCCATCTGATCTACCACATAGCCGACTAAATCAAAGTCAACATTGTTGATAAGGGAGCGAGAAACCAGCGCCAAAGCACCAGCCACAAAGCCGGTTAAGTTGATGCTAGTAAACTTGCCGGAGTTTGCAGAAAGCTTGCTGAACTCTGCGCCTTGGAACGCTACATTGATGTTGTTGGTTTCATCTTCGGAGTAATATGGGATGGCCAAAGTGCCTTTTACATCGTACTTAGTGGACTTCTCAAGAATTGGGGAGATGTCGTAGAGTTTGCGGATGATTCTTTTAGCGATAGTTACCGGAATAACCGAACCGTTAGCGCCCTTTGTAAGTGGGGTGTTGTCTGTGCGTTCGTTCATTTCGTTCCACATACCGCGAAGCTCGGCCTCAAAAGCTCTTTCTTCTGCTTTTGCGGTGTCATCATCGGTTGCTGGAGCAGCTTCGCCCTCATCGCGCTTCTTGGCATCGCCACACTTTTCGCGGCTCATCTCGTCAATGTCATCCAAAAGACCGAGTTTAGCCTTAACCTTGCGAACATCGTCACGGATTTCCGCGATTTCCGCCGCTTCATCCTCAGTGAGTTCGCGCTTTTCAGCTTCGGCAGTATTCACAATGCCTTCAGCACGAGTGATAAGCTCGTTTTTCTTTTCTATTAGTGCTTTTTTAGACATAATTATCCTCCTTCATGTCTTTTATTATCTTCCTATATTCATTGTAGTCTATTTTACCATTTTTTTCCACAGGTTTTTCCACATCCCCGTCTTTTGGCTCTTGACTTTCACTTTCTGCTGTGCTTTCCTCTGTCGCGCGTTCATTTTCCTCAGAGTTTTTCACAGTATTTTCAGTTTCTATTTCCACTTCATCGACCATCAGTGGCTCGCCTCTGAATTGGAAATCTTCCTCACCTTCAGCCGAGCGAGTTGTTACCAGAGTGCCATTATAGGCGGGTGTCATTTTTCGGTTAAGCAGCGACACTTCAAATAAATCCAAGTCGCGTACTTTGCGAAGCGGCAAGCCATCTTCCGTGGCGTTTTCCACATCACGGTCTTTAAACCCGAATGACCAGCCAACCAAGTTCCCACGGCGCGCATCTTCTATCACTTCGGGGTCGGTGATAGTGGCACGAGCGTGCAAACCTATGTTATCTTCTTCTAGTTCTAGATTGCCCTGCTTTATTGAACCTAAATCCCTATTCCAGTCATGGTTGAGCAAAATATGCACATCTTCTGCGCGCGACAAGGCCTTTTTAAACGCGCCAGTGCATATGCGCTCGATAAATCTACCTATTCGGCTCATAAGTGGCTTAGAAGCGCGTTCTATGGCGTTTACATAGCCTTCTATTTCTACGCTATCCGCTCTTATTGTTACTTTCACTTGTTTCCTCCTTTCAAGGCTTTTAAATTACATTCCCATCTTCTTCTTCTTGGGTGTATTCTTCGTGGTTTATATCTTCTTCTATCAAATGCTCATCTTCTTTCTTGGTGGCTGCATCCGGCTCAGTGCCATCACTTGTACCGGTGTGTCCATCGTTGGGGTCGGTGACCTTATCCACATTCGGCGTGTAATACTTGTGGCTGTTCACATCGTAAAGCACCGATGCCAGACCAACATTGATAACATCCATGCCCTCAATGCGCTCCATGTTCTCGGCACGGCGGATTTCGTTGATGGTCATGAAACCAGTTTCTTTGGCCAGCTTATACGCTTCATATCGCTCTTTGATATTCACACGCAGTATTTCTTTGACATCAAGCTCAAAGAAGTAGCTTTTCTTCTCTTTTTCAAGTAATAAGTCGCGGTTTAGAGCCGTTTCAAAGGCTTTTACAATGGGATAGATTGCTTCTTTAAAAGTGCGGTAGTAGTCATCATCGTATATGTGGAAAATGCCTTTGATTTCATCGGTAAGGGTCTTTTTATTCTGGTCTAGCTGCATTTCCACTGCGGAATTTGATGCCTCTTGAAACTCTAGACCGTTATTAAGCACCACTACATTTTCGGAATTGGTAGAGTAAAGATTGCGCCATGCTCGCTTGAGCGCATTGATTGCGTTCTGGTCTAGCTTGCCTTTTGATTTCAAAAAGCCTTTTTTGCTGCCGCCGTTCTGCGCCATATAAAGCTGATAAACCAAAGTTGCATAGGCCGTTTGAAGGCATTTCGCCACTTCCTCGGTTAATCCCACACCATAAGCGCCAGTAGTGGTATTGCGGAGCAGCTTCACGAAATCAAATAAGTCGTATTGGTTTTCCCATACGAAAAGCTTGTAGTTTTTATGAATTGGGTCGGGGTTTATAATTTGGGGTGCTATGTAGTCATCGCTCACATGGAATAGTCCGGTTACTTCGTTGCGGTAGCGCCTTATGTAAAGGTAGCCGCCTTTTCCCATGAGGTAATCTTCCACCATGGCTTTCTTCATTTGGAACGCATCCAAAGTATCTTTTGTATCGCCATTGAGCAGCGCCACACGGCTATCACTATCCATGCTTTTCACCGTTCCGGTGCTTTCTACATACTTGTAGAGCTTCACTGGCATGGCCGCAATAGTGTTGCTTATAAAGTCCACCGCGGCGCTTACCGCCGGAATGGTCATAGCTTGCTTGCGGGTGATAGGTTCGCCCGAAAGCATGGCTTTTAATAACACATCATCCACCGGTGGCTCGATGGCTGGCGTGGGAGCGGGTGCTGGCGCATCGCCGCTGTCATCTCGTTTTCTTAAGAAGTCAAATAGTGCCATTTTTTAATATCCTTTTGGTTTTATTATACTACAAAAATATTTTTCCACAGGTTTTTCCACAATTTTGTATGGTATTTCACTTTTTTACGGTATAGCGTATTTCGCAAAATATACGCTATACCGCGCGTTAAACCACTTGCACGGTAAATCCGCCAGCTTGGTCAAGTAAAGCGTCTTGTTCGAGCAAATAAGTAGCAATAATCGTGCTTACAACCATATCTACCTTGCCATTTGACTTTTTCTTATTGACATACATATTTTTATTAGTATCGTAAGTGCAGCGCGCATTTTGAAAGTTAATCTCGTATAGATTGTTATTTGAGTATTGAAATTCACCGCTTAACACCTTCTCTTTGAGCAGCTTGGTGGGTGGATGCAATACGCTAGAATGTTGCTTTACTTCTACCATGTTATAACCGGCGTTTTCGAGCTTCTGGGCTGTACTCATAGCGTTCCACTTATCGAAGCCAATGGCTTGTATCTGCACACCATACTTTTCTTCTATGCCCATAATAAAGTTTTCCACATAGCCATAATCTATAATCTTATCGCCACAAGCCATCACCTTACCGGTCTTTATTAGCTCACGGTAATTGACCTTTTCGCTTACGGTCTTTTCATCTATGCGCCCTTCTGGGATGAAAGCCCAGCTCTCGGCTAGTATGCTGTTATCATCATCTAGTGCAAGCATTGACACGCTGGTATTATCGCCAGACATTGAAAGGTCAAGCCCTAAATAAACCACACGGCCTTGCCAGTCTATATTGGCCACCTTGCACGCGCGCAAGTCGTTAAGCTGGATGTAGCCTTCTGAATCATTTGCATAAATGATATTACAGTGCTTGGTTATAAAGTTCTCTCTGGCGCTCTCCACCGCTATGGCGTAGGCGCGCTTTTTAATCAAATCTTCCCAGATTTCCGGTATTTCTAGCGCTACTGGGTTGGCTTGTTGCAAAATAAGGTCATTGCTTTCCCAGCCTTTCACATCATCCGGCTCATAGAGCAGCGCAAAGCGGGTTTCGTCTTTTTCAAGACCATCTAGCACTTTTTTAGAGTAGCCTACTTCATCCTCGAATGGGTTATCTATTGTGGGGTATTTGGTGGAGATAATGAAGCCGAGCTTATTCAAAATGTTAAGCTGCCCAGATCTCATGGCTTCTATTGCGTAGTTGCTTGGCAGCGCGCCCACCTCATCAGCGATAAAGGCATTAGGCAAACGACCATCCATACGGCTAGTGCTGTATGATAGCGGGTAGTATTTGGTTTGCTGTGGCTTAAATTCTATGCTATCTCGCAAAATCTTAAACCTCACGCCATCGCCGGATTGGTAAACCATTGGCGAGCTTTTAAGCGTTTCCGTGATAGCCTCGCGCACCTCGCGGCTCAGTGTGCCATCTGGCGCTACACTGAAAAACTTTGAAAACTTTGGCTCGGTAAGAAATAACAAAATAAAGATGGAGGCAATTGTGTAAGTTTTAAAGTTTTTGCGGCATAGTTCTAGCACTCCGGTTTCGTAGCGGCGGCGGTTTGGGTTGTCGCGATGCACCACGCAAAGAATAGCGGTGTAGAATAGCCATTGGTAGCCCATGGTGCAATCATAAAGAGTTTGACCGGCTTTTAAACCCTTTGGCATTATTAGGATTTTCAAAATGTTTTCGAGCTGTTTGAGCTTCTTGCCGCTTATCATGTATTTGTCGTTTTTGCCCTCGCAAATTCGCATGAAATCGGCCATTTGAAGTTTGACATATTTCGGGGTAGTTTCTTGGTCTATGGAGCGCTGGCAAAACTGATATGCTTTACAATCAGTTATCTTCCTCGTCATAATCGTCACCGCCATTTATCGCTGCCATTAAGTCGTCTTTTTCCTTATCGGCATCATCACCAACATTAAAGCTTTTAATAATTTTCATCAAAGTTGACACGGTTTTATTGGCGCTATCTGTGGTGCGGTTGTAATCGGACACCGCTGGATTAGAATACAGGTTTTGGCGGCCTTTCACATATTCTTTTGTTACCGTTGAACCTCTGGACTTAATCTGTTTTTCTAAATCCGCCAAAATGTTAAGCTGCACTTGGTACCGCTTAAATGTTGTCAAAAAGAAAAAGTTAGATTGAACGCCGGAATCCTCGGCAATTTTTATAATTTCTTGGGCTTGTTCATTGAGACTTTTAGTCATGGTTTTATGCTCCTTATGCTTCTATTTTATCACATCATAATTTCACCGCCTTTTTACCGGTCATTTTTTCCCAACGTGCGATAATCACGTCTACATAGTGCGGGTCGTATTCCATCATTCGGCATTTACGGCCTAGTTGCTCGCACGCCATCAAAGTGCTTCCGCTGCCACCAAATAAGTCAAGCACAATTTCGCCTGGCCTGCTGCTGTTTTTAATTTGGTGGCCTATAAGGTCTAGTGGTTTCATTGTAGGGTGTAAATCGTTATGTTTTGGCTTATCGTAATTAAGCACGGTGTTTTCTAGCGCATAAACCTTTTTAAGCATTTTTATGGCATCTTCTCGCGTTAGCTTATCTATTTCTATTGGCTTTTCGTTTATAACGGTGGTGTAAGTGCGTTTATCGGTAAAATAATGTGCTGCTCCGGGTTTCCATCCATAAAAGCACGGCTCGTGTTTCCATTGATAATCCTGGCGACCCATTACAAGTTGGCTCTTATTCCATACAAGCTCCTGCTTAACTATAAGGCCATTTCCCTCTAGTGTTGTTTTAAAGGCCACTACACTATTAGTAGCGTGCCAAACATAAAATGCGCCGCCCTCTTTAAGATGGCGAGCCATATTTGCAAAAGCTTCGTCTAGGAAATCCACAAAGGCTACTTCGTCCATGTTGTCATTTTCAATAGTTAAGCCCTCGCTATTTGATACATTCACATTGTACGGCGGGTCGGTGACTACAAGGTCGGCTTCTTCGTCTTTCATGAGGTGCCACACGTCTTCCTCGCTGGTTGAGTCGCCGCATAAAAGCCGGTGATCGCCTAGTTGGTATAGTTCCCCTGTTTTAGCAACAGCTTCCACTTTATCTTCGGTTTCGTCAAAGTCGTCTTCGGTTAGCTCTATATTTTCTTCTATAATCTCGTCAAAACCGAAGTCCGCCATATCAAGGGAAATAGAGGCCAGTTCTTCGCGCAACATTTCCTCATCCCAGCCGGCCATATCTGAAAGTTTGTTATCGGCTAGAATGTAGGCTTTCTTCTGGTCTTCATTCAAATTTGTGATGCGTCGGTATGGCACTTCATTTAGTCCGGCATCCTTTGCAGCTTCCACACGGCCATGTCCGGCAAGAATCATATTGTTTTCGTCAATTATGACCGGTGCGACAAAGCCAAATTCGTTAATTGAGTTTTTAATCTTCTCTATTTGCTCATCGCTGTGCGTTCGCGCGTTTCGTTCGTATGGCGCGAGGTCAGCGATTGGTATGTTTGGATATTCTGGCAGCTTGGCCGCCTCCTTTTTAGTTTCTTGTAAGTGTCCCCCCCCCCCCCGTGGGGTTGACAGGCAATTTATTCATCTTATCTCCTTATTTTCACCCCTCTTTTTAGTTTTGCCGCGTTTTGGCGCAAATTAAACCGTTTTAGAGGGATTTCCCCTAGTTTTATACGCTTTTTCCAAAAAACTCATGGAAAATCGTTATTTTTGTATTTGAAGGTGGGCGAGTTGTGTGGAAGTCACTTTGCTCCCCTATCGTACCCCTAGGGGGGGTTATCCGGTATTCTCGCGGTTCTTCGCTAATTCTCTCAGATGTTCAGCATCTATCTTGCCCGCATCGGCAAGCTCGTGGTGGTGCTTGCATAAGCATATTAAGTTGTAGTTATCTAACAATCCTTCTGCATCGTCTTTTAGTTTAGTGATGTGATGAACCTCTAAATCATTGTAGTTATACACACCTTCTTCAAGACATATAGCACACAGCCACTTGCTCGCATCCTTTATTTCCTCACGCTTTGTTTGCCATCTGCTTGTGCTTCTTAGCTTTTGGTCTGGGGTTACTTTGCGGGCTATCCTACCGGCGTTGCATTGGTAGTTAGCTGGATGAATCTTATGACATTTTGCACAGCTTTTCCACATGGGCGCTCTTACCTATGGGCTAGACGAGCCGGAGGTTATCTGTATTTACCGCCGCATAAATCGGCCCGTCATTGGCATCATCTGCACGAAGCACAGCTCTATTGCCAGCCAATTGGCTTATGAAGTAGTAGTCGCGCGTCTGGCGGAGTGGCGTACCGGTGAAATCTACCCAATTGATAGGCAGCACTCTATCCCCTATTTCAAATGCTTTCGGTGCTGGTGCTGGTGCTGGTGCATCGCCTACTTTGGCGAGGTTATTTGTGTTAGCGGCGCAATATACCGCGCCATCCACGCTATCGGCGCATAACACAGCTCTATCACCATTTATTTGGCTGATGTAATAAAAGTCGCGGGTTTGTCGTAGTGGTGTGCCGTTGTAGTCAACCCAGTTTTTGAGCGTAACTGCATCGCCTACATTAAAGCCGGTGCTTGGGGTTGGTGTTGGAGTTGGTGTTGGTTGCGGTGCTTGGCTATTGATTGCGTTGGCTTTCTCAGCGATCTCGTTCATTCTATCTCGCAAATAATTGCCCGGACATGAAGTGGCTGCATACATTGAGTGCCATGTGAGGTTCTTACCGGCTACAAGTGTGCCAAGACCGTTGCGCTTTGCAATATCGGCCACGAGCTTCACAAGCGAATCAAAGGTGGCATCTGATACTGGCCAATCGCCACCAGTGTCACAGTTCGAGTTTTCAATAGTGACCGAGTGAATATTGCTATCCCAGTTGCTATCTGTCCATGCGGTGTTTTCTTCTTCCACATAGGTCGCAATTTCGCCATCTAAGCCGATGCCATAGTGCGATGAGCCATGGCGGTTTGGGTTTTGGAATATCTGGCCACAGCGCTCCGCTGATAGCACACCGGCCATGTGATGAACGGTGATTTTAGTGATACCGCCATTTGGTCGGCCATAAGTGTAGTTATTGCCGTTGGCTGGCACTGAAATAGTTGCTAGTGGTGAATGGCTCATTATTCGCTCTCCTTCTTTGCATTTTCTTTTACATCATCCGGAATAATGCCCGGCCCGATTTCATCCATTTCGTTTAAAATGCTTGTTTTTACTTCGGCTTCGCTGTTTAACACAGGCGCTTTTTTCTTAGCCATGTTAATCCTCCTTTGTTCCTTCCACCCCACGAGCTTGGCGGTCTTTTGTTCGATGGTCAAGCCACATAAGAGCTTCTTCAATTTTAGTTATTGCCAGCGAGTTTTCTCTGCAAGGTAATTCAGCATTTTTAGTTTTCAATCTATTAAGTGCTGCTTTCAAATGATCTTCAATTGTCCAAGACCCCATTTTTAATCCTCCTTTATCTTTTCAGTTACATTTTTCACACCAGAGAATAGACCACAAGCTGACAAGCCTAGCGCTATGCCAATTAAGACACCTTCTATTGGGTGCATCCCTTTGTAGATAGTGTAAATCACTACGCCGCTCAGTATTCCAAGCGCCAAATCTACAAGCGGAATAAATCTTTTGTCTAGTCCTACTCGTTTGACTAGCTCCGCCAGCGCCATAATTAGCGCTACTTGCGCAATTGGCGTGAACAAATATGTTAATAATTCGTTTATATCCATTTGTTTACCTCCTTTTTTTATTATATCACAATACAAAAAAGCCACCCTTTTGGATGGCATAAAAAAGAAGCCGGTTGCGACTTACCGGCTATATGGTCATACACGAAATTTTTTGTGTTATTTCTGATTGGCGTGTAAAAAGCGTTATAAATCATAAGAGTGTTATTATTTAGCCTTTTGAGTTTGGGGGTAATAATGATTAACCAATCATAATTAAATGTACCTCGCAATTTAATTATAACATAGGCATTATTTTTGTGGTATAATATTTTCGGGTAATATTACCCTCGTTTATCTCAGAGCCGCTGCGCCGCGGCTCTATCTTTTTGCACAAAAAAGCCAGCATTACGCTGGCATTAGTAGGTTATTGGCGTTCTTCTCTTGCTCCAGTTTGTTTCGCTAAGTTATTAGCCGGTGTTTTAGCCTTTTCCGAAGTTTCTTTTTGAGGTTTGCGATCTTCGTTACGCATAATCATTCTCCCTTTGGTATGAGGTGACCGAGATAGTCAGGACGCGGTTGGCAGTTACCTACCCCTTTAATTACCTCGGCAAGTTTAATTTGCGCAATATAAGCTTTTTTAGCCTCTTTTTCAATTTCCTTATTTGCCATTTCATTTCATGGCCTCATGGTTCTTTATTGCTTCGGTAATAATGTCTATGGCGGAGTTCGTAGCTGTTTCAACCTCCGCTATCAATATTTCACGGCTATCTTTTAGCTCGGTCATTATATCCTCTTTGGTCGTGCGCAAATCTGTTTTGTTGTCTTTTACGGTTGCTTTTTGGCTTGCGCCAGTAATAACATAAACCACAATGAAATTTATTGCTGAACTGGCTATCATAGACCAGATTTCTACTTCGCTAATAAAAATCACTCCTTTTTGTCCGATAGATTTAGTTTAATCCGAGCAACCCCTTCATATTCTCAAACTCTGCTTTGATATTCTTGCGCCGGTGTGATGCGCCTTTGACCTCCACTGGAAAGCATTTTTCAAGTATGCGGTCATAGATGCGGTTATCGGTTGGGTTCGGTGGGTTCTTAATCGTTTCTAGGCTTAAATTCGTGGTGATAATCATTGGTAGTCCGGCGCGGTAGCGTGCATCTATCACATTGTAAACAATCTCTTGCATATACTCGGTGCTGCGCTCTGCTGCTAAGTCATCCAGCACTAGCAAATCAAACTTGTTAAGATTGTCCAGATAGGCTTGCTTTTTCTCAAAGCGCTCTTGTAGCTTGTTCGATATTCTCGCGAAGTTCGTGACCATGGCCGATATGCCTTTATCTATGAGCGCATTGGCTATGCTTGCGGCTGCATAAGTCTTGCCAGTTCCCACTCCACCATATAAGAGCAACCCTTTGCCGCCCTCTTTCATCTTATCGAAGTTTTCCACATAGTTTTTCGCAATGTGCAAAACTTTCGGCTGGCTGCCATCGTCATTTTCAAATGTACACTCCATGAGCTTCTTGTCAGTAAACCCAGTGCGGCGCATTTCTTCAATTTTTCGCATTTTTGCGCGCTTCTCTATGGCTTCATCTTCCGCTAGTGCAGCGGCTTGCTGGCATGAGCAAACGCAGCTCACCTTTCGCGACTGCCCAAATATCTCAATTATCGTTTCACGCTTGCCATGGCAGCTAGTACAGCGCATCAGCCCATCTTCGTCTATATAGGTTTCTTCCACCGGCTTTGGCACTCTTTTGTTTAGGTTGTCAATCATTTTGTTATAATCCATGCTACCTCCTTCCTAGAATGGCAAATCATCCTCTACCGGTTCGGATTTATAGAATCTGCCATCATCTTTAGGTTTTCGCCGTTCAGCATCGCGCTGCTCCCATGTCCTTACCGCTGCTTTCCAATCTTTCATTGGTGCATTTCCTACTTTCCACCCTTTTGCAGTGTAAAAGTCCACGAAAGCTTGCGGATTCACGAAGTTATTGCGTTCCCTACAATACTCATGCACTTCCTCTACTGTTGGAGCGAGAAAGCGCTTTGCGCTTTTCTTTTCTTTTTCTCTTTCTTTTATATTTATATCTATACTCTTAACTCTATCTCTAATCTCTATCTCTGTCGGACAATTTGTCCCCACTTTGTCCTCATTTTTGTCCTCTAACTTCTTACGCATCCTATACTCGCGCTTTTTAACCGCTTCTCTATTTGCGCTTTCATGGCCGACCATCTTCACAGAGTCCGTAATTCTGAGAACACCGTTTTCTTCTTGGTAAACAAGCCCTAGCCTCTTAAATAACTCTAGTGCCACAGTTACGGTGTCATGGTCAAAGTATTTGGTATCCCGCACAATCTTGTCGATATTGTAAGGCACAATCATTTCGCCGACTCGCGAAGTCATCTCGCCATTGTTGTTTGCTGTGTTTAAGCATAACATTTGATAAAGCACTACATACTGGCAGCCGTTTGGCTGCGAAAGCAATAAGTCTATCGCTTCTTGGTTAAAGAAGTCCGTTTTAAGTTTTATCCAGTAGTAGCGTTTTTGTTCGCTCATTTTTACCTCCTTATTTTGCTTATATGAGGTACTGAAAAGAGCCCAAACGCAAGATTCCGGGCTAAATGGGCATCGTACGGCCCGGTAACCCTGCGTTTGAACTCCTTTAGTACGATGCTCATGCCATAATTTTACCACATAATTCCAAAAGACTAGTGGCTATTTGTTAAATGGATAGTCGGAGTTTTCCACAGCTTTTGGCTCTGATATTGGTAACAACGCATTAAGCTCATCTATCTCCTTGTATGCTTCATCTAGCTTTGCTTGAAGCCTCTCAATGTCGTACTTTGCCAGCGCTAGGTCTGTCTTGTTATTTTCAAGCACCGCGCCTAGCGCGCCCAATATCGCCATATATTCGGCGTTAGCATCTCTTGCCATAGTTTTCACCTCGTTTAATTCGTTTTACCACTTCAAGCCACAATGGTCTTAAATCTGGATTGCCTTCTTTTAGCTTTGTTTCAAACTTGCGCTCATTCTTTTGTATCTTTGACAAGCGGCCAAACCTCCCCATCTGGAATGTTAAAGGCATCTTGTAGCCTTGTCCAAAATAGAATTGAGCCGGAGCTTCGGCCATTCTCGGTTTTGGCATAGTATTGGCGCGACCATCCCATGCGTTCTGCCATTTGCTCTTGCGTAAGCCCTTGGCGCGCCCTAAATACTTTTAACGATCTATTTACTTGCATTTCTGCTCCCTTCTAAAGCCGGTAGCCTTTCGCCACTAGCCTTGCGTATTCTCTAGCCGCGGCCATCATTACTTTATTTGAGCCGCGGACTGTTAGAAGCTTATAAACCTTTTTGCGGCTATCTGGTAGCTTTCTGATTTGGTCAAGGTATTCTTTTGCCTCTATATGAAGCACCTCTATTCTAAGCTGTGTCATTTTGGCACAGTTTCATTATGGTCAATATTCTCCTATAAATACATCATTTTTGAAAATGTAATTTTCGGACTTTTCTTCTTGGGGTTGCATTATGGCGCAAAGGTATGCTAAAATCGCAACGTTATATCTTAAATTGAAGTGAGTTATATTTTTGAAGCAACCATGAAGCAAATTACCTCTGTTATTTGCTTCGGTTTTGTTATTTTTGAAGCAAAGGAATGTTATATCATGAAAAAGAAACAAAGAGCAGTTATTTATATCCGCTATTCTTCACACCGCCAAGCCGAGTCATTCTCTATTGAGTATCAAGTGAGCGAGTGTACAAAGTATATTGAAGTTGAGGACTATGAGCTAGTTGGCACTTATATTGATGAGGCGAAGTCTGGCCGCAAAGTGGCTGGCCGTGAAGCGTTTGACAGCATGATGGCAGATGCAGCGCAAAAGAAGTTCGACAAAATCATTGTTTTCTCGTTCTCGCGGTCATTCCGTAATACCAGAGATGCGCTGAACTATAACCATGAGTTGTCCGAAAAGTACGGTATCATGATTGAGTCGGTTATCGAGCGGATTGACATGAGCGACCCACATGGCAAGTTTTCTGGCACTAATCTATTTGCTATGCACGAGCTGCAAGCTTCTATCATTGCCGCCCATGTTAAATCGGGTATGTATTTTGCCGCCCAGCAAGGCTATTATTTGGGTGGATTCGTGCCGTATGGCTATGAGCTTTACAATACTGGCGAGATGACGCGTGGTAAAGAGCGCAAAAAATACCGCCCTAATGAAGAAGAAGCGGCGGTGGTGCGTGAAATGTTTGAGCTTTATGCAGATGGCTTTTCTCTTAATTTCGTGCAAACGACCATGCGCACTAAGGGCATCAAAGGCCGCCGCGGTGATATTATTGGGCAGCAAACCATTGCGCGCATCCTCAAAAATGAGTTTTACATCGGCACGCGCGATTATTCTGTAAAAGGCTATGAGCCGCTTAAAATAGAGAATTGCGTGCCAGCTATTATAGATATGGATTTGTGGAATCGTGTGCAGATTCGTCACCACAATAACAATTTAGTGAAGCCAAGGCGCACCAAACGGCTCTACTCTTTGACCGGTAAAATCACTTGCGCTAAATGTGGCGGTCATATGTTCGGTACATACAAAGGCTACCGCAAAGATAGTAAGCACAAATACACATATTATCACTGCGCTAACAAAAAGATAAAAGGCACTTGCGATGCTAAGAATATCCGCAAAGACCAGATTGATGCGTATTGCTTACGCGAAATTAAACAGCACATTTTAAATGAAGAAGCCATGCGCTCTATTTCGGCGCAGATTGCAACCGCTGCCGGCAATTCTGTTGATGATATGCAGACCGAACGCGAAAAACTGATGAAGCGTAAAGAGAAAATTGAAAGCATACTCCAAAAGATTCGCCGGAAAGTATATGAAGAAGAAATAACCGAAGCTCAAGGCGATGCGGACAGTGCTTTATACAAGCAAGAGCTACTAGACACAGAAAATGCGCTTATTACGCTCCAAACGGCGCTACAAGGCGCAGTAACGCCCGAAGGCGTGTATTCATACCTTCAAGAGCTTTTATCGCTTTATGGCTCAGAAAATGACGAGCTTCAAAAAATGCTCTTTGACAAGTTAATAGACCAGATTCTCGTATATGACGATAGGATTGAAGTCACGCTTATCGTCTTTCCTTTTGCTCGTGTTGGGGATAAAGTGCCATGTGGACAACCAAAATATGCTCAATCCCTAATAATTAGCCGACAAGACATAAAAAGAAATCTAGGCTAAATAACAGAGGTGTCGCTTGTGGAAAACTCTACTTCTGTATTTGACTATACAAGAAAAAGCGGAGCGCACTGCTCCGCCTTTGCTTCCGACATTGATGTCGGTATCAATAGTGCTTTTTAATGGCTTCTATGGCTTCATCGACTTCATAACCGGAAGCCGAGCCAAAATGGTGTAATTGCGATTGAACCGGCATAATTTCGAGCCATAAGTTGAGCATCTTGGTCTTTTCTTCTTTATCTTTGGTCTTTTCTTTTATATCGCTTATTTCATCCATAAGCTTGCGTAGTCTGTTGTCGGCTTCGCGCTCGTCTATCTCAAAGTTCTTATACTTTTCAAGCACTCGTACCGCTTCGGCTGCGTATTTGTTTGGGGAGATTATTGGAGTTGTCGCGGCCTTAATCAAGACCAATCCTACTACCACTATAATTGCGATTAGTATACCTTTGCCTATTTTATTCATATTGTTCCTTTCTTATGTCATAATCTATTTTGTCTAGTTCTTTTTGCAGCATTATAGCTGCTTCGTGGTTGTCTAGCACTTGCCAGCGGTTTGTGTCTGGGTAGCGTGGGTCATAAAACAGCACCTCGCAGCCCAGCACTTTAGCTTCAATGGCACAGCGGCCAACCGCATAAATAGTTTTGTATTTGGCCATTTCTTTTAGCATCTCTTTGCGCGGTAAGTACTCCAAGTAGTCTATGCCATCCGGCAGCTTTACACCCTCATAAAATTTCTTGATGGGTCTGCCGACAAAAGCAGCACTCTTGGTCTTTTTGGCGCGAAACTTTTTCAAGTATTCCACATCTACCGATAGTGGCAAGTAGATTGCTTTGCCAATGTGCGCTACCTTTTCCACGGTTTCCGGCACTCCACAGACTAGCACCAAGTCTTTATATTGTTGCAGCCAAGCATAGCGCTCGGTAGGGTTTAAATTGTTGTGGATAAAGACCACCGCATAATCGCAACCATGCGGCGGCACATTCACGGTTATCCAGTTGCGGTAGGTCTTTACATTGGGGATGATGTTTTTCACTATCTCTTTTGAGTAGTAAAATGCACCGTTATGCTTATTCATTGAGCCTTGCCATAGTTGGCGATATGGTAAAAAGTTGTGGTCGATTATCATAATTTATAATCATCCTCTATTTTTGCTATTCGTCTTTCTAGTGTTTCCAGCGCATCTTTAATGCAATCGCGGAGCTGCGATAGTGTGGTGTCACCATTATTGGGGTCAATCACAAATAAATCATAGTCTAAACTCATTCTTCACCTCCTAATAGCTCTGGGTTTTCGTGGATGTTGCCGATGACCTCACCATATTTAGATGCAAGCCAAAGATTTGACAAAAACCCATTTTTGTCTGCCGCCTCAAATGACGCAGAATGCTCTGACCATCCAATTTCGCAAATACGGGAAAATCCATCATCTACTATATCCCCCTCATATATCTCTTTGCCGTTCTTGTCTTTGAGGCCAGTGTATTGCTCGACTACACATCTCTCTGGATGTGCTAATAAGTCGCCAAACGAATCGGCATAGCATCCACGGCCACTACACAGAAAATCGTATGTATATTCTGCATCGTAGTAATATTCTTTTTCTTCTTTATCCCAAGCTCTAAACTTAATTTCTCTACTCATTCTTCACCTCCTAATAGCTCTGGGTTTTCGTGGATGTTGCCGATGACTCTACCTACACTTGCAAGGAAGTGCAAAGTAAGACCGGCGTTATTCCATGGGCTGTTTAGCCTCTTGGTTTCAAATCCAGCGTAATAATCTGCCCACAAAACTTTGTAGTCTATAGCGTCATAACGCATAATATCCCCCTCATAAATCTCTTTGCCGTTCTTGTCTTTTAGACCAGTGTATTGCTCAAATTCCCACACTTCGGGATTAAAAAACCGTGTTGATCCGTTTCGTAGATACATCAAACGGAAACCTCTGTCGTCAACGAGATAATTTTGCTTATTCTTGTCCCACACTCTAAACTTAATTTCTCTACTCATTCTTCACCTCCGAAAAGCAAGTCTAGGTCTTCAACCACATCGACAATTAGTGTCTCCTTTGGCAATCTACACTCTATAACGAAAATCTCTCCATAATTAGGTTTATACCTGCGGTTAAACCTAAACCCTTTATCTTTCAGCCGTTTCCAAGCCTTGAGCTTTTCCACTGCTTTCTCGGCTTCTTCTTTGGTTTCAAAATCATTCCCATATTGTCGTAATTTTTCAAGCTGGAACCTACTTAAACCAGTTACATTTATTGGCTCTCCAAATTGGTCAATAGCCCAATACTCTTTCGGTTCTTCGTAATCTTCCCACTCCTCATTCAGTTCGGCGAGGGAAGTATAACTACCTTTTCTATCAAAGCTTGGAATGCCTACAATCCCTTCTGTTGGGGAGTCTACATCTAAACTTTCGACTTTTATTATCTCCCCAGTTTTCTTATTCTTGAGTTTCATGCATTTCCTTTCTTCTTCTAATAGCGTCCGCCATTTCTTTGTATGCCTCTCTTTTGGCTCTGAAATAATCAGCATCACCAGCGCTGTTAGCATTGATAGCAGCACAATTATTTATTTCCGCTCTACTCATATTCCTCCTAAATCCTTGCGAATAACCTCTTTTATTAAATCTTTACGGATTAACTTTTTTATGTATCCTTGCTTATTGCCTATTTTCTCTAAGCACTGCAATATATCCGCATCAGTCTTTTTATTGAGCCTTAGCGAAAGCATGGTGGTGTTTTTTTCGTTGTACTTCTTAGATGCTCTTTTATTAGCTTCCGTTATCATTTTTCAGCCTTTCTATAAGACATTCCTCATAACATTCAATGGTTGTCTTAATTATGCGCATAACCTCACCGCCAAAATCGTGATACCCATACACTTTCTTTGCGGAGTCCATGACAATCGTGTGAGATTCTTGCATAGCTTTTTCTATATCACCGCCGTAAAAGATACCGCCAATTTCTAAACCATCCATACTATTTCCTTTATCTTAACTTCTGCTCTTGGGTCATCACAATTTACGCCTCGATATTCGATTGATAGCTTCGGCACTATATCGCAGCAATCATCTGGAATCACGCCAGCGGCCACCAAGCCATCTAAAATAGCCGTGGCTTGGTTATCTAAATCACGCCGGCGCAAATCCTTTTGCCAAAGCTTAATGCTTATATGATATTGGCGCTCTGAGCCGTCTTTGGGGTTTGATAGCGCTTCCCATCCCTCTTTACGCGCTTGTTCCCTAAACTCCCACGCCATTGCAGCTTCTTGGTTCTTAGCGTTGCGATTCGACACAATAATGGGTTTACGAGTCCGCCAGTTCATCACAATGCGCTTGCTGTTCTTTTTGCTGTATATCACGCCATGATACGTAAGTGTTATTTCGTTCATTAAGCCTCCTTATTTTTTACCAATTACTCGGCACTCTGCCGCCCTCTTGCTCAATCTGGTCTATGCGCTCTGCAAAGATGCGTGCTACCGCTCCGCTTTGTTTTTCGGTCATATCTGGGTATTTTTCTAAGCATTTTTCTTTCGCCGCCATGGCATCATCAACCGTGTTTAATTTGGCAAGCCATGATTTAAGCGAGTCAAAGTCTAGCCGACCATCTGCATGACCTTGGTAGTGCTGGTTCTGTGGTTTTGCCGGAGCAACTCCCGCGCTTGCACCGTCATCGTCCTCAGTGGCCCATCCAAGTGCCATTAGTAGCGAATAGCGGCGCGCATAGGTCAAAGCGCTTCCGTATTGCTGCGCAGCATTGCCGCCGGCCAGCGTTTCGCCAGCTACAATTTTCACCCCACGAAGCGGTTTCGATTCCGTGCCATCCTTCATGATGACCGTGTAGATGTAATCGGCTTTCGCCTTTTCGTCAAACTCGGTGTACTGGTAGTATGTAATGTCTTGCGCTTCTAGTTCCTCGTGGATGGTGGCAAGGTCTGTGTATTTGTAGCTAAATTTCGTGCCTTTCGCTGTGCTTTTCTTTTTGACATTTGTACTCATTTGTTCCGCTCCTTACGCATTATGTATATTGCTACTTGTCGAACCCATTGGCGATAAACCAATGGTATTGTTTTGTCTTCCCAAATAGTATAGAGCTTAGTCATTAGCTCGTTTTTGTACTTGGTTTCGTCTATTTTTTGCATCATGCCCTTTCGTTTATCTTGTTATTTCCATTATATGTCAGTATTACATATATTGCAATAGTATTTTAGCGCAATTTTCTGATAGTTTTCCACAAGCAAAAGACCGCCCAAATGAGCGGCCAAACGAAATCAAAGGAGACTACTACAACCCCATTAACATTATTGCCAGATAGTTATTTTTTAAACATCTGCACCCAATAAGTTTTATAGCTGCCGCCCTCTACATATCCCACGCCTAGCTGCTCATAATCTTTATTGAGAATGTTGGCGCGGTGGCCGCTGCTATTCATCCATGAATCCATAACCTCTTGCGCGCTTCTTTGGCCGGCTGCAATGTTTTCGCCAGCGCTAGTGTACTGAATCCCAAACCGGCGCATCATGTCAAACGGCGAGCCATAAGTCGGACTGGTATGGTCAAAGTAGTTTTTGTCGCGCATATCCTTGGCTTTGATAGTGGCCACATTTGTTAGCTCATTAGACAGCGTGAGAGCCTTCAATCCTTGTTTTGCACGCTCCTTATTAACCAATTGCAGCACTTCACTAGCTTGCACGGTAGAGCCGGCCTGCTCCGCAATTTCAAGCCCTTTGTCGTTATTAGCTTCTAGCGTGCTTTGGCCATGCTCGCCATCTGGAAGCTGAATGTCATCGTTAGGATGAATTAAATCCGGATTAGGATAGTGTCTATTTAAGTCCAGAATCACATGAAATGGGATCTTGTAGCGTTTAGCAATTCGCCACATACTATCGCCCTTTTGCGTGTCGCAATGTTGAGCTTTTGCGTGTGGCGTTCCAATGAGTAAAAACAACATAGCGATTAAGATAAAAAGTGTATTTTTCATAGTCATATTTTGCGCCCATTTGACACATATATTCACAACTGTTATTATGTATTAGTAAGCCCATTAGACCCTATCAAGTACGCAGAAACCGTTACAATTTGTAACGGCTTTTTGTGTTATAATAGTGTTACTTGGTCATGTAGGACTAGCTATACTAGCTAACGCTAATCTGAACCGCCAAACGTAGCAGAGCCGCGTGCTTTCTAGAAGCAGAGCCGCCTTATCATGTTGGCAGCAGCTCACCATTTTTTTGTGATATAATTTTGTTAGTGGCAGCCCTTCCACCGGGTACGGTTGTCCAAGCAACTGTGGTCACTCCTGCGCCCTATTCTTGGAAATGTGGGCGCTTTTTTGTGGTTAGGACATTTATGTCCTGTGGAAAACTCGGTGCAAATGTGGAAAAGTGTTTACATATTTCCACGAATGTAAACAAAACGTGGAATATGGTTGTCATTTATTCCAACTTCGGGCTTAAAAGTGGAATAAGATATTTTACGACATTAAGCCAAAACAAAAAAGACGGTATCTTTATCATGGAAAAACCCCTCATTTTTGAGGGGTTTAAGGTTCATGGCACATTTTTATAGAATTTGTCTATGATTTGCTTTTGCCATAATAGCATGGCAGTGGTTGCGTGGCATGAGTCTTTAAACATCTCGACAAGAAATTCTAGCTTTTGCATTGGAGTATCATCGCGCGTTATAAGCCCTTCCCGCTCCCGCCGAATCAGCTCGTCATAAGCTCGCTTGCAATCTCTGCCGTTTGGCACTGGTATATCATGCAGCTTGCTGTGTATGATTCTGTGGAGTGTTTGTTGAGGTATATAAGCGCCACAATACCAATGTTCTCGTAAGGCTCTGGCATATCCTTGCTGCCAGTGGCGTTTTTGATAGAGGAAATGCCTAGTGGTGGAAGTCTGTGCGACTTCCATTAGTGCAGCGTTGCCGGTTGCGTTTTTTAGCTTTTTTCATGGTGCAAACCTCCTGCATTTTAATGTGCCACTATTTTTATTTTAGCACAAAAAAGACGATACTTTTATCGTCTTAAATCTTGCCTTCTTTTGTTAGCCGCTCCCATTCCGTGTGAATGTAGCTATTGCCGCCAAGCTGCGTATATCGCTCATAAGTTTCATGCAAGCGCTCGGTTTCAATGTCGGTTAGTTTCTCGCCGTTTTTAATATCAGCCATAAATCGCACCAATATAGTCTTATTGCTTTCTAGCTCGTTTGCCACTACTTTTTTATCTATGGCATCGAGCTTTTTATTTACCGGTTCTAGCCCTTTTTGAAGCCAGTTTGTAGCTGCTTTGCCTATTTTACCGGCTAAATACTCAATGCCTTTAATAAAGCCCACTAGACCCGCTATAATGGCCACTGCGATTCCGATAAATTGTCCTACTGGCATCTGTTCCATATCTGCTCCCATTATAACACTTTATCCAGCCACATCAACCGTCATCCATGTAAGCGAGCCGGTGGTTGCGCTGCTTATTTGCGAACCATATATGTGGTCATCAGAATCCGGTACATAGTAATACATATTTATTACATCATTCTCGGCCACATTTACAAGCGTTGGCGCGATGCTAAGAATTGAACGCCCTCCCGCCGGCACAGTTTGAATACACCAAGCCAGCACATCATTGCCGTTATTTTTAGCAATTCTTATGTAACAAAGCCCTGCTTTAGTATTTGCCAAAACCATCATTTGCGCCGATACCAGCACCTTGCTCACGCCCTT
>CADBUP010000185.1 GCA_902797885.1 uncultured Ruminococcus sp. | reverse complement strand
TATCTATGGAAGAACTAATCCGCACTTTATGGAAGTTAAATGAGCTTGAATATTTTAAATATACTAATGGAATCATTTTTGGTAGAAATGGCGTTCAACAGTCTTTCTTAGGATACACAATGGAACAAGCTTTGAAAGACAGTAGTTTAGCAAAATTAAACGTTCCAATAATTTATGATGCAGATATTTCCCATAAAGGTCCATGCATGACTATTATAAACGGGGCAATTGCAACAGTTGAAAGCAAAGATGGAAAAGGAAGCATCAGCTTCAAACTTGCCTAATATGGATGTTTCTGTTTGAAAAAATAAAAAAATAGGAGGAGAACAAAATGATAGATTTACACATTCACACAAAATACTCAATAGATGGTTCTGAAGAGGTAACAACAATATTGAAAATGGCTGAAGAAATGAAATTGAATTATATATCAATTACAGACCATAACAATATGGACGCTTATTTAGAATTGGAAAAAATGGACATAAAGAAGTATTATTCAGGAAAAATTGTTCCTGGAATTGAAATAAATACTAAAGCAGCTGGAGTGCCAATTGAAATTTTAGGATATAATTGCGATTATAAAAAGATGAATGAAAACGTTAAAAAAATTATGGTTTCATCAGAGGATAGAATAAGAATTGAATTTGAAAGGTTAATAGACAAGTGTAAATCATATGGAATAAAACTAGATGATGATATTAAAGAAAAATTTGATTATAGCGAATTTGCATCAGGTTATGTACATAGAAATATGAAAAAATATGAAGAAAATAAAGAAAAAATTAATGCTAGGTCTTGGGAAACAAGTAGAGATTTTTATAGAGATTATATGTCTAACCCAGATGCACCGTTGTTTGTAGAGGCTGATGATTTAGTACCGGATTTAGAAACTGCAATAAATAGTGTTTTAGACGCTGGTGGAATTGTATTTATACCACATATATATGAATACAGGGACAACACTCCAAAAGTTCTTGAATGTCTAATAAACACAAAAAATATTTCTGGGTTTGAATGCTACTATACAACATTTACAAAGGAGCAACATGATTTTATGATAAATCTTTGTAAAGAGAAGAACTACTATGTTTCAGGAGGTTCTGACTATCATGGAAAAGTAAAACCAGATACTTTCCTAGCAAAGGGGCATGGCAATTTAAGTATTCCTGAAGATATTGTAATTAAGTGGGGAAAAACAATTTTTTAAAAAATATTGTGTTATGTTAAATGAATTATTGACAAAAGGATTTTACGAAAGTAGAATGAGACTAATTCGAATAACCACAATTATTTCCATATCTTAATTAAGGAGGAATGAATAATGAAAGTATTTTTACCCGATTTAGTTCGGAGCAATGGAGCTTTGGATTTAAGCGGATTGAAACATGGATATCCTACCAAATATCTGTGCATTACCGGACAGGACGGAAGTGGTAAAACCAGTCTTCGTGATGGACTTGCTGAATATCTTTCAGACAGAGGAAAGACCGTTATTACAGCAAAATCACCTTGTGACAAATATCTTGTTCATTTGCTCAACAATGCAATTAGTCAGAACGGATATGAAGATTGGTACACAGAGCAGATGCTGTTTAGTTTTGCTGATGGCTTACTTTCGAATTACATGATTCAGCTCAGAGGCTATTGCGATTTCTTTATCTGTCAGAGAGGACCAATAGACCAGTATGCCCATGGAGTGACGAGAAGCGGAAAATCTTATTCAGAAATATATAATATTCAGCGCCCTGAGCGGCTGGCTATGTTTAATATGTATATACATCTGAATTGTGACGCTGCTGTTGCATGGGAAAGAATCTGCGAAGATGAAGGCAAAGATAGGTATGAGTATCCTGAGTATTTCGAAAGACAGGTAGTAAATACTAAGAAGTTGTACGATGATATAATGAATGGTTCACAGAAAGAATTGGATTTTTTAAGAGAATCATATAACACATACATTGATACAACAAATATGACTATACCTGATGTTTTAAGTAAAGCTATTTTACAGTTATATGGCTACTTAAAGTATTATGATTAAGCATGAGAAAAGAGTTCACTTTTTGTGGACTCTTTTTTGCCGAAGTTGCGGAAGGGTTGCCTAAGGGACGGTTCCAAATG
>CADBUP010000184.1 GCA_902797885.1 uncultured Ruminococcus sp. | reverse complement strand
TTAAATCTTTTATTTTTATTTCCGTCATTGTACCAAACAGATCCTTTATTTTTTTGATTCATTATTTCTGAGCCCTTAGTATGTTTACCTTTCCAATGTATTGTATTATGCTCAGCCTTAGATATACATACAAGATTATCTAATCTGTCATTTAGTTTGTTAAAATCTGTATGGTGAATGACAAAACCTTCAGGAGCAACGTCAACGAAAAGCTCCCATACAAATATGTAAATAGACTTACAACCTACACATCTTCTTCCATCACCATTTATTTTTATCATTTCTTTTGTGAAAGGACGATTGTTGTAAAGATAACCTTTTACATTGCCAAGATTACTTACATAAATAAATGTTGTGAGACTTGGTCCTTTGCCATTTTTAAATCTAATATACGGCATCCAAACTTCAATGTTATCTTTGGCTAACTTTTGATAATCTTCCATAATAGTTTTTATTTATTATACAACTTCATTTTCATTTATTTTACTGTATCTTGAGTCTATTCCTCATCCCAGTTTATTTTGAATGGTTTGAAGGTGAAGTTGATGCCTAGTCTAGCATATGCCTTCTGGATCTGCTTCTGCATCGGTATGATTTCCGTTGTGTTGTAAAGTTTGAACACTTGCTCGAAGTTGTCCCTGTTAAAAACTCCATCTGTCGTTCTAAGTCCAAGGAGGACAGGATCCACCGAGAATGCTGCGAAGATGTTGTCCCTTGTGGCATCTTTGAGTGACAGGTAGTGTGCATTCATGTCAGAAGGATTGAACTCATGGATTATGGGCGCAGAGTCCTTTGAGTCAGAGAATGTTACCAGAAGTTTGGCATTGTTCTTCACACCACAGAACTTTTCGTTCAGATCCCTTTCAACTGCATGTGCTTCTTCTTCGGTAGGCTTGCCCTCCACCAAAGATACCACAGCTGAAGGACAGAAGGCGTTGTTCACAGTCGATATTCCATATTCAGACAGTGCTTTCATGGTAACAACATCGTCAAGTGAACTCCACCATGCTGCTCTTCCATATACGGTATTGAACATCGGGTTCTTAAAGTAAAGCAAAGAGTTCGTTTGAGAAGGATTGTCGGTGAATGCGTCGATTTCGGCATCAACTTTGAACCATTTTTTCCATTCTTTGCAGTACCAGAAGTGATTGTTTAGTTCATTGGTGCGCAAGGATTCAACGTTCACCTTGTCAAGTTTGATGATGTCACCAAATGTGTTTCTGCGTACTTGGACGGCGAATGCACCATAGGAGATGTAGTCCATTATGTTGCCGAAGATGGTTTCTTCAAGTTCTTCTTGATTGTTTTTCCAACGGATTGGAGTAGTGTCATCTAGCTCAATGCCGTTTCCAAAGACATATTTTGTTGTTTTGTCGATTATTGTTGAGACTAGAGATGTGCTGAACGCCAGAGAAGAGAGTTCTTGAGGAAAAAGGTTGTCATTGCCAAAGGGCACCATTGAGTCCACGCTGCCTCTGTTGGTACGCTCGACAGGTTTTGGTGTTGAGAAGTCTTCTCCAAAAGACAAGTTCATCACATGTACCTTCTTGTTTGTTTTATTTTCATCGGTTTTTCTTGCCATTTCTTGGTAGTTGTATTTGATTTTAAAATATATTTGGTTCAGTTTCAGCGATCATTCATTGGAAGCCTTTTTCCTTACTGGTCCGAATATTGAGTTGAGGATTGACTTTTGTTTCTTCTTTTCTTGTTCTTTCATCTGTCTTTCTCGGTGTTTCTTGATGAAATCGTCATACATACAGTTGTAAGAACTTTCATACAAATGTTTCCAGTACTTGGAAGGATGATATGGCTCATCTTTGACTTTAGTAGACCTGTAGAGATATTTGTTTAAGTTGTACCCTTCGTCTATATATCTTTTTGCCATTCTCATAAGGTTGAACATGTAGGGATAGTTCTCTGTATCCTCGAGGATATTCTGGAGGCCGCTTGATTTCCATGTTTCGGGACGGTCTGATGAATATGCCAGCCAGACTAAGGCTTCATATTGTTCGTTTGGGTGTGGTATCTGGTCCAATGCAGAGGATTTTTCTATGTAGTCGAAGCTTTCACTAAGTTTTCCAGTGATGACTGCGCGTACCCATTCTCCACCGAAGAAGGCTAGAGATCTTTTCATGGTGCTGCAGTTTTGTTTGGACTGATCTGTGGTATATGTATTCATTCTGATATTGTTTATTTTCGTTCTGGATGACTTTATTTCTTTGTCCTTGTTGTTTATCAACGGATGGATTTGGTGTGGCTAGAGGGAATGATTTTGTTTTTCTTTGAACTCATTTACGGCTGCTTTGTATTCATTTGCAACTGACAGGAAAAGTTCAACTGAAGCAGGATTTGTTACTAGTTCTTCACATCGGTTTATTGTTGAATGATATTTGATTGCCGGGTATGTTTCGAGGTTTATTTGTGCAATCATGTACAAGGTAATGGCCAAGTTGTTACAACACCAAACAGGACTGTCTTTATATGAGCCGATGTCTTCTTTAAGTGAAGTATAAAGCCAACGGTTAAGGTCTCTTGCAACTTTAGCAAAGGTTTCTTTGTCAAGATTAGGTTTTTTGATACCTATACACCTGAAGATACTATAAAAGACTTTGTACCATCTTTCCTTTAGTTCTGGATTGTCATTTATGTTGAAATATGCCTTTGAAGGCTTCTGTTCGTTTGTTTTTTCTTTTTTGGTTTTCTTTGTTGTAGGTTCATTTGTTCCTGTATAAGGTTTTGTATTGAAAATGTCCATGTGTTCCATAATGTTTCTTTGTTTATTTTATATATCAAGGTGCTAGATTGTGGCTGTACTGTTGATGATGGAACTTATAATCATTTTTTTTTGCATGAAAAGTTGACTTTTGATGACTTTGGTTATATATAAGGAAACCGATGAAAACTGAACTTTCTGTGCAAAAAAAAAATGATTATAAGTTTCCATGTTTTATGACCATCCTTTACGGTACCAATAGTTCCTTTCGGATTGTGTAGGTTTATGATTTCCATTGCGATACTGTTCGAATAGTTTCCTCATTTCAGCTTCTTTAGCTTTCTTTTTGCCGTCAGCCTTCCCAACAGCCTTCCCAACAGCCTTCCCAACAGCCTTCCCTCCAGCTTCTCTAGGGTCAACGTATCCACCAAGCTTCCAGTCCATACGGTACTTAGTCTTGAGATCTCTTGACACAAGGTTTATAAGTTCATCATCAGCTCCTTCTTCCTTCATTTTGTCCAATGTTTCTTTCAAGTCGAAGCATTTCCTTCCGTCTTTTCTTTTCCATACAATATATTCAGAACTCTCTTTCACAGAGTCTTTCTTGTCGTTCTTTGTGAACCAATCTCTAAAATCCTGTGTGTTCCATTTTTCATATCCATCAATGCTGCTTCTGTCATCGGTGTATTTGTTGAATGCTCTAGCACAGTAGTCATTCTCAATGGGGCTGAAGTCATTCGAAGGGATCCATTCTCCATACTCAACAGCTTTCTTCCATTCACAGAAAATACTTTTCCACCTTATGTTCTTTCTTATGCCTTCGCTGTATTCAAGGTTCTTTGTTGTGCTGAATGTTGTAAAGAGTCCTTGGTCACCTGGCACAATGACGTAGAATGACTGATTTAGTTCATACCTCATGCCAGTCACAGTGAAGTCGATGTTCTTCATCCTGTTGTTCCTAATGATACTGTTGTAGATACGCAGTTTCTGTTTGTCATGCAAGTCGACAGTTTCCACTTTCTTCCCCCAATATGGATAAGTGTAGTCGAAGTTGAAGTGGTCACCTCTTGCAACTGCTTTTACACCAGGACGATATGTAGGCACAATGGCAAAAACTATAAGATCATTCTTTCTTTCCCTTGCACAGATTTGTTGGAGTTCATACGGATTTTCAGTAACTGCGATCACTGCGTCGAACCTGTCCTTAAAACTGACACCAACACCAAGTTTGCTGGTGGTACATACGATATGGTTGTTTCTTTTCATTTTCTCTATTCTTTCATCAGTCTTTTCATCATCCTCTGTAAAATAAACATCACAGGTGTCTGTTCCATATTTGTGCTGTATTGAGTTGATGACTTCTTTTGAGTTCATATACACAAGAGGCCTTTTGTTGTTTTTTATGCACCAGTCGATGATTTTGTACAAATCGTTCTTCAAAATCTCTCTTTCATTCTTGCTGCATACACTGTGGTTGAAGAAGTATACTGTTGCTTTCTGTTTGTTTTTCACAGGCAGCTGGATGTATTCCATTTCATATCCATATTCTTTCATGAGGAGTTTAGTGGTTTCAGTTGAACTGGCAGTATAACAGCTTACCTTGTCATATTCAAGGAGTCCGCTAACTACATTCTCATTGTCGAACTCATCGAACAAGTGTTCCTCATCAATGAAGATCTCATAGTCCTTGAGTAAGTTCCAGTGTTCCTCGTCTATACACGACAGACTTTGCACAGTGGTGATTATGTTCTGTCTTGTTTCGATGGCTTCCTTCACCTCATTTCCTTTATACACACCGAAGTTTTCTGTTATCCCTTTCGTGTTGTCTTTCCATTTCCAAGAATCTTCATTCATGTCATCGAGGAGTGCTTTTCTGAAGGTACAGTACAACATTGGTTTTCCTTTCACCATATATTGGGCCATATAGTACGTCTTGCCACATCCAGTAGGAATGATATAGCATTTCTTGCATTCATGTTTGAAATATTCTGAGAGATAATCTCCATTTTCAACCTTTATCTTTACTTCTGGCGTTGTCGTTGGGTTCACAACAAGTTTGTTCCATGACTTTCCGTTCTTTCTGGGCCAGTTCTTATCCAATGTTTTGTAGTCCATATTGTATAGGTAAAGACTTTCATACAGTTTTGTCCTCTGTATGTGGTCGAACAGTCCGTCATCAAGGTTCCTTCCTTTTTCGATGGCATTCCATATCGGTTCGAAGACAAAATCAGTCTTAGATTCTTTGATGTTCCTCATCTTCTCTTCCATCTCACCAAGAACCGTTTCGAATGTTTTGCCGTGAAGCCTTATTTTCTTTGCATTGTATACAGGCACGATGGGATAGTGGCTCCAGTTAAGCATTCGTGTAGCCTGAGACAGACTATTGTCGAACAGTTTTCCTTTCTCGTCAAGACGGATCATATATTCCCATTCTGAGTTGTTCATCCATGCTTTGCAGTTGCCGGTGATTACTTTATGGTATGCAGGAAGTTCATCTAAGTTGGTGGAGTCACATTCAAAGACAAGGTGTATACCGTGTCCGCTTTTTGATTTCTGTACATAATGGAGTCCAGGGAGTGAAGATTCAGAAAATGCATCGACTAAATCGTTCCAGTCTGGCTTGAAGATGTCATCGTGGTCATCTATGTCGACTATGCAGAGTCCTGTCCATTTTTCATTTCCAAGATCTGCTTTTGCACTTCTTTTTCCTGTTGAGAGATAGGGTTGAGAAGTGAAGTATTCTCCTTCTTTGAGATTTCTAATGTTCTCTTTTAGCCATTGTATACCAAAGACCTCCATTGGCGTGTTGGATTTCATTTCTAGTTTGCCTTTGAGTGACTTTGGGTATATGTTTAACTTTGTCATATTTAAAATAAAAGGATCTCGTATCTTTGATGCATTCCCCTACACCGCAGATACAAGATCCAGTATATTTTTCTCAGACGTTGTGTACCTTGGCGGGGAATGAGGTTACAGCGTCATTGTGATTGTCTGTATATTTTATATATTCATGAAAAAAACAAAAGTTTATGAAAAAATGCATTTTTTTATTGATTTTTTCTAATATTTGTTTATTTTTTTCACTGTTATTTTTGTGTTGACAATAGTTTTGTTGGTCAGCAAAAGTTGACTAGTCATTTTTTAAACAAGAGTTTGTAAACAAGTATGTATTTTTGCATATAAAAATAAACAACTATTTGAAAAATGAAAAGCAGTTTTCCTAAAAATCAAGAAGAAGTAGAAAAAATATTCCTAAAAGAGTATAAGTCACCCTATGAACTTATTCTCTGTAAGTGTTTCGACTGTTGTGCATACAATCCATGTATTCACAAAAATCTCAGTGAAACCGAGTTCAATGACGCGGTAGACAGCATAAAGTACTGTGATGAACATAGTCATACTTGTCCACTTTCCGGATATGCGACTGGTACCAAAGATCTGAAGAAGAAAAGAACTGTCACCGACGAACAGAGAGAGGCAATGAGACAACGTATGATCCATGCAAGGAAAGTACGACTTGAAAATATAAACAAGAGTTTATAAAAATGTGTTTTTTCATCATTTTTTTTCTAATAAATATCAATAAAAATGACTTGTGATTTTTAGCAGCCGATAGTTTTGTTGTTGGACAGAAGTTGCCTGTTCGTTTTATTGATTTTTATTAGAAAAAATAAGGAGACCGTAGTTCAAAGCTATGATCTCCTTTTTTTGCTTCATTCGAAGTTCTTCGTTCCATCGAACAGTCCTTTGAGGTCTTCATCGACTGGTTCCTCCAGTTTACTGACAACTGCTTCAACAAGCCTGTCCAGAAGTGTTTCATTGAATGATTTCTCAATGCCGTTCCATATTCTTTTCGCAGGCATCCCTGGATGGTTTAGTCCCCTCTTCTGTATCGATTTCGTAACGGCAAATGCAGTGCCAACTGTTCTTGGCAGGTTGGTCTTCAAAGAGATCCATTCCATTATGGCAGAAACTGGCGGCATTTTTGCACCATATTGTATTCTATGAGGTCTAGTGCCTTCATCTACGTATATGAAGTGTTTCGGGAAGGTGACTGCTATCTCAATCGATGTTCCTCTCACCGATATGGTTGTGCTGAAGTTCATGAGAGAAGAGTCTGCCTTCATTCCAGCTTTGGTCAGTTCAGTCCTTATTATTGTATTTAGACGGCTTCTAATCTCTTCTAAGTTCATGTTGTTGTAGTTTTATTGTAAAATGATTTCGTTCATTCTAGAGTGCCTTCTAGTGCCTTCTCCAGTTCTTCATCTTCTGTCATCTTTTTCTCGAATGCAGCCTCCAGCCCAGCAAATAGTTCAATGGAGAACCCTTTTACCTGTCCATTCTTTATCTGGTTCCAAAGGTTGTCATCCTCTATCTTGTAGGTCACATACCAAGAACCGTCTGGGAGGGTGGTTTCATTGTTCTTTTCCCAGAAGGCAGGGAATGGCCCGTTCCCATGGTCGACAAAATATGATTCGATGATGGTAGCTGCACTTGAACTTTCTTCTCCATTATGGTTTATGGTGACTATGTTCCCGTAGTTGTTCTTCATGTACTTGTGGACGATTTCTCTTATGGTGTCCTTTGTGAACACAACTAAGAACTCTTCTCCATTCATCCTGCGGTAGATTGGAGTGTCTGCAAGTATGGCAGGTCCAGATACTATTCTCTTCTCCTCATTCTCTAACTCTATCATCACAGGTTCATGCTTTTTGAAGTGCATAAAGTCGGCTTCAATGGCAGGATCATGCACAAGGGAGACTGCAGTCATGCCCAAGTTCTCTTCATCAACTACGATTTCATATATTGGCAATGTATGTAAGTTGTTGTATGTCATTTTATTGGATGATTTATTTTAACTTGTGGTTCAACATCAAAGGATGCCATCTCTATAAACATCAAGTGCACCTCTTCCTTCTGTTTCGTGTACGTTAGAGAGTTCTCCAATATATTGTTTAAGCCTTTCACCAAAGTTGAATGCATCCTCATCACTGATTGGGAGTATTCCAGCTTCCTTCAGGCTTTTGAGGACTATGAAGATGCTGTCCCATGAAACTCCGTCGGTAAGTCTATGTTCTGGATATACGTCACTTGCGATCCATTCTGCCCAGTTTCCTATTTCCCTGCGTTTTTTTATGTCGGTGCCAGGGATGTATTCATCCAGCATTTTTCTAGAAGTGGTATAGTTGTTTGCGAGTTCAAGGTTGAAGTTTCCACGGTCCGTTGTAACATTTCGGTCCAATGCGTCGATATTTCCTTGCAAGTTGTTTATTCTATTGTTGGTTGTATCGATCCTTGAACCCATGTTTATCATAGCTGCGTTGTCGCCGACAAGATATGGCAATGAAGTGAAAGATGCACCATTGTTGCCTGCCTTGATGTCTATGCTGGTTCCATCAACCACTATACCAACTTCACCGTTGGCAAGAACCGTGTTGTTCGTGGTCCAGTTTTCTTTAGAGTCTATTCTAAGCCTTATTTGTACATTGTTGTATTCTGCCATGTTGTTGATTGTTTTTATTATTTTTTATTTTGTTATGCATACAAATATGCGTTGATGTTGTATATCTGTATCAGCTCAAGTTTGGTTGGTTTATACAGTGTTAAGTTGTAATCAACTATTTTATTTACAAAATATATTACATTTTCTATACGGATAAACCTTCCGTTTGTTATGTTCCTGTAGTCATTGCTGTCCAGCCATGCATACAAGGTCACCTTTTTATTCTGTTCGTTGTAGATCTCTTCTATCATCTTTTTCCATCTGCTGTTGTACAAGTCATTGTCATTTCTTGTAATCACTGCGGGGTTGAAGTAATCTTCTGATGGTGCCGAGTAGTGTAGACAGTATGATCCAGTTTCACTTGTGTAGTACTTGCTCAGTACGGGCCAAGCATCGACTGCAACTGCATCAAAAACTCTAAGATCAAGGCCGCCAGTCCACCATACATCTTGATACGAGAACTTATTGTTTCTAAGTTCAAGTATAGAGTCATCTGTTATCCATACATTTGAACTTGCTCCGTCTGGACGTACATTTATTGTAGTATCCCAAGGACGGCTCGGCAGTCTGAAAAAGAAGCAGTCGTTCACATTTGATGTATTGTCGTTTTTCTTGTTGATGATATATGACTCATTCACCAGTTTTGGCATCGGAGTGCTTCCTATATCCGTGACAAGATCTTTCATGTCTTTTAATGTAAACGTGAATATTGAACCTTCAGCTGAACAGTTGAGTACATAGTTCTTTTCAAAGAGTTCTTTTGTGTTGTCATTGTATTCATAAAAGGTCTCTATCTTTTTAGAACCGTATGCATATTTGTACTTTTCATAGAAGTCGTTCATTTTATACTGGTCTAAGTTGTTGTAGTTGAACAAAATATACTTGTCTTCCCATTGTATTGGATTAAAAGATATCTCTTGACTGTAATCTATCTTTTTAGAGTAGTCTTCTATGTTATATCTGTTGTAGCTGTCTAGGAAGAAGTTCTCTCTAGGTGTTACTGTGATGATGTTGGAAAAAGAGTCATAATGGAAGTACAAGTTCATCATCTTGCAATATTTCAAGAATACTCTGAATGGTGTGTTTTCATTTTCTGTTTTCCATAAAAAAGATGAAGTCAACGGTACGTTGGTTTTCTGTGAAGTGTTCGAATAAACATCAGTTGAGATGGCCTCCATTGTTATGTTCCTTCCGTATGTTGTTCTTCTTGTGTTGACTATGAACTCTTGTCTCCATTCTAATGAAGGTATCATCACTCTATTGTGTGGCTGCCAAGTTGCTGAACCATATATTTCACCAGGATCATCGAATGGACCACTCGACTGTTCATTCACTGGTGCCATGAATATTTTCAAGATTGTTTGGAAATGAACTCTTTTTCCTGTAGCTATTGAACCTTCATAGGAATATGTATCGGTCGTCTTAAAAAGGCTCCAGGTATATATGCTATGATATGTAACCGTTTGCCCAACCACCTCTGGATAGTCCCAAATGCCAACATCACAAAGACTGTTGTTCTTGTTGAGAGAGAGTATTCTCTTTTCACTGTTTGATATAACGTTTCCATCGCTGTCAACCAAACGACCCCATACTTCTATTCGTCCAAGGAGTTTCATTTTTGGATCTTCCCACTGTGGAGCTGGTGAACTGCCCCAGTTTGCAGTTGCTGACATTTCAAGATTTAGGTTTGCTGAAAAGTCTATGAATATTGGTCTGTCATCGCCAATGATCTCACCATTCACTATTTTTCTTCCATTGTCACTGAAGTAGTGGTCCTTTACCAAGTTTATGTCATTTTCATAAACCGAAAATGTTTGGTAGAACGGCATCCTTACATCTATCAGATTGTAGTTGAGTTCTATTGGAGTTTGTGTCCAGTGAGTTGTATTAGTGTCATTGTCTTCTGATATGATATTGGGGAGCAAATAGACAACATCTCTCCAAAGAGGATTGTCGACACTGAACCATCTTGGATCTAGTCTCATTGCTGGAAGATCTTCTGATGTATTTGCAGTATATGCTAGAAGCCTTGTAAGGGAGTCCATGTAAAAGTATGGTTTCTGCATCCAACTTCTGTACTGCATCATCATGCGTTCAGACGGTTTGACATTTATGCTGTCTGCGCTCTCTTTTTGAGAATCGTTTACTCCAAGTATATTCCATACATCGTCCTGAACTACATCATTTCCTTTGTGTCTAACAATGGTGCTGCTGGAAAAGTTCTCACCGTCACCATTGATTGTTGGTGCAAATCCTATGAAGTCGTGTATTGAATATTGTGAAGAACCAGGAAGTACAAGAGTAGTTGCTCTGGTAGATGGATCTCTTTCAAAAGAGTCTTTGACCAAGTTTTTGTTCATAATCAAGTCGTCTTCTGTATAAGTCTGCAATCCATTTTCGAAGTTGAGTTTCAACATTTTATTGAACCATTCATTCACTACAGAGTATATGTTGCCTGTTATAGTTTTTCCATCATTTCCATCCAAGTTGACTGATGTTATACGGAAAGAACCTTCGATAATCAAGTCACTTCCATCGAAAACCCTTATGGGAATGCTTCTAGCCAATGAGAGTGAAGTTGTCTGCAATGAGTCCAAGTTTGTCGAAAGGCCAAAAGCATTCAAGTTGTTTTTTGTCAATGGCAGTTCTATCGATTTGGAATATTCTGTTGTATATTGTGTAGGATTGTTCAACACGGTGGCATTGTATGACAATGATATTGAAGTTTCATTGTAATCTATTTCGTACCACTGGTTTCCTCTTTTTATCTGTATGTTGATCATCGTTCTTTTTTATTTTGCATTTTAAAACAACAAAGTAGTCTCATCTGCTTTTTCTAACTGTAGTGTGAGGTTGTACGGTTGATTGTTTGCGGATGCTTTCTCCTGGATCCTGTAGTCTGTATCTACTACGTTCACGTAGAAGAGTTCATCTCTTGTGGTGTCATAAAGCTCCAGCCATGGAGAAGTGAATATGTCTTGCAGTGCAATATATGTATCCTTGTCAATGAACCCAGTGTTTATGGAGAAGCGTTCCTTCATATTGTTCATTTTTACAACATTTCTCAAGAGTGCATCCTTCATCATGGTCTTTTGGTGGTTCTGTTCGATGATAACTCTTCCATTGAAACCTAAGCATGCAGGGGCACATGATCTTGTCTGCCATTTGAGATAATATTTCTTTGGACAAGTGTCGAAAGTGGCAACTAAAGTCTGTTCTCCCATGTTAAACATATACAGGTTGTATGCATGCGAATAAACTTGTTGAGTTATTTCACTGGCTCTATAAGAATCCGTCCATCTATATCTTGTCGAAGTACCAGTTGTGAATGTGTTTTCAACTGTTGAGGATGAACCTGGCACCGGTGCATTGATATATACGGGTTCTTCTCCAGTTGGTTCATCGATCACAAAAGGAAGCAATGAACCAAGGTCAATGTTGATTGAATGGTAACCAAAAGGCTCAACAACATTTATATTGTGAGTGTAGTCTTGTTGTGAACCAAATCTCCATACTGGGTCCGTGTTGAGAGTATTGTTTCCAACATTTGCCAAATATGATACATTCAACTTTGAAGTGCTTATGTATGGATAATGACTTACCCAGTGAGGATATTCCAACGTCAACAGATCTTGCGTGCCATAAGAGTTGTCACCATCCATTACAGGTTGTGTGAGGTTCCATGAGGACGTCAAGTTCATGTGGTAGTAAAATAGTGCATTTGAATGTCTTCCAACTTCATCGGCACGGTCGAATATGTACACGTAAAAATATGCGACACCATATCCGCTCTGTTCATAGTTGGCATTCACGTCTATTGGAACTGTACTTGTCTCCTGCTGTTCTCTATATGTTTGAGTAAAAGGATCATACAGTGGCATGAGTGAACCATACCCAGAATATTGATATGTTTTTGTGATGGATGTCATATCGATTTTAAGTTCCGGATTTCCAGCAGGATTGATGTAGCACCATGTTTTGCCATGGTAGAGTATGTTCTGCCTGTTTCTGCCAACGTAAACGGTATAGTAGTAGTATCTGTCTGGAGTACATTGGAAGGTTTGTGTTATATGGTACTTGACGTTGTAGTCTTGCAATGTGCTGTTGTTCAGTATGTACACAACTGGTTTTGTTGGATTTATATTTGTCATATTCGGATTATATTTTCTAGTGTTTATGGCATTAAATGGTATCAAATGGTGTTGTTGCTTTCAACAACCCTTACCCTTCTCTGTGCAGCCGTTATGTCGTGTTCGGTTACATATACCCTTTGGTCAGGCAAGGTTATGTTGTCGTTCATGGCATTCAGGTTCACGATTTCTGGCGGGCTTGCTACCGTTCTTGTTGCAGCAGATGATACTCCAGAACCAGAGATTGCACTTTCAGAAGGATTTTTCATCTTTGCTATGTTTGCATAACCCGTTGCAAGTACTGCAGCCATATTTGCACCACCTACGATAAAGTTCAAAGGAGGTGTAAGGCTTTGTGCTGCCATATATGCATTGATACCACCTTGGATTGTAGAAGTTATAGCTGCTGCAATCTGGAGTTTTCTCTGTTTTGCTTGGTCCTTCTCAGAGATGCTAGCCATCGAACTGAACACACTGCCAACTGCACCAAGTACATTCATCGTTGCATTGAGATAGTCTTCGACAAGAAGTTTCTTCTGTTCATTCTCATTCCTTGCGATCTCTCTTCTTTTCTCTGCCTGTTCTCTTTCGATTTCTGTTCTTCTTTGTTCGAGTTCAGCCTGTTTTTCGTAATATTCAACATCTGCTTCATATTGTCCAGTCATCCACTTGGTGTGGTTGTCTTGCATTCCTT
Source organism: uncultured Ruminococcus sp. (assembly GCA_902797885.1). GTDB lineage: Bacteria > Bacillota > Clostridia > Monoglobales > Monoglobaceae > UMGS1820. The sequence goes on along the minus strand of CADBUP010000184.1, from coordinate 17,160 downwards.
GTAAGATGGTGTTCATTTGCTTGTCAAGGTCTGTCATTTCGAGAAGCAGTCTGTCTTTTTCCTCTGCAAGCTGGTGTGCACTTGAACCAGCATCTCCCCACCAGTTCCAGAACCCGCTTGCAGCTTCACCACCAGAGTATCTTCCTCCTGGTTGATTGATTATTGGTTTGTCTGCAGTGTTGCCATTTGGACCTATTCCGGAATATTTCATCGACACCGCAATGAGTTCTTTCATCTGTTCGGTTTCTGCTTTTATTGCTTCAACCTCTTTTAATCTTGATTGGTATGCATTTACACGTTGTATGTATGCATCTTGGTCAACCTTGAAATCGGCTTCTTTTGCCTTAGTAAGTTGTCCGAGATTGATTTCTTCATCTGCAATAACCTTAGTAGTTTCGAGGATGAGTTTTGTATGTTCCTCAGAAGGATCCTTTATTTTTGTCAGTTCCTCCAAATATGTTTTTAGTGCTGCTATTCGTTTATTCTGTGCATCGATTTCAATGTCTGCATTTTCTTGATTTGAGATCATTGTGTTGTATGCATCTGAAACCTCTTTACTGTAGTGTTGTATTCCATCGAGTTCGAACTTATGCACTGTGCGTCTTTCTTCTGCTATTCGTTTTTCACTTTCTAAAGCTCGTTGGATGTCTCCATTGGTTTTGTCTAATGCATCTTTGGCAGTAGATCTCATCTTGTCGTAGTGGTTCTTGGTGTCTATTTCTTCTTGTTTCTTTACCTCATATCGACGTTTTCTTTGTTCTGCTTTTGCATTATCTATCATGTAAGTGTTTTCTAAGTATAATGCTAATGTTTCTGATTCTGGAAGGAACTCTAACGGGTTAACTTTAGCATTCTTAATGATTTGTTGTTGCAATGCTTCTGTTGCTGTTGTGAGGTCTTCTGTGTTCTCTATTGCCTTTCTTGCATTTTTGTCATTAGCTATAACGTCCCATAAACCAGGAAACTGTTTCTTTAAGTTTTCTAAGGTTTCTGTGTACTGTTCGGTCATTTCAGAACCGGCTTTTGCATTTTTCGATATATTGCTCAGTTGCTTTGAGAAATCATTGAGGTTAAATGAACTAGTATATACTTTTCCTAAAATGACGCTTTCTCTTCGAAGGTCATCAAGTTCTTTTTTAACGTCACTTATTCTTTTAAGTACAGGTGCAGTTTTATTGTCCCTATTCTCAAGTTTTTCAAGTTCAAGTTCTAATCGTTTCATCTCTTCTCCAACCTTATTGATATCTCTAGCTGCTGCATCTGTATATGGAAAAGCTGCACCATATTGAGAAAACGTTTTCACCGAACTAGCCATCTCTTTGGTTATGTCACGAATAAGGTCTTTTGCTTGTTTAAGGTTTTTATTTGGATCTATATTTTTTAATGCACCAATGGTGTTCACTAATCCAGTGCCAAGTCTGTTTATTTCTGTCTGTATACCTTTTAAGACAGCGTCTGCTGTTGCCTTAAGTTGGTTGAAACTGTTGACTGCATCATTTTTTATAACCTCTGCAGCTTCTTTTGATTTCTCCTTTATTTTGTTCACTACACCAAGAATAGCAGTCGCGGCAACCATGATAAGACCCAATGGATTTGTAGTCATGAAGGTTCTTATACCAGTGCCGATGGATTTCAATGCTGGACCTATTCCTCTTGTTAGTATGTTCCTTAAACCGCCTGCTTGTATGGTAGATGCCTTAAGGGCATTTCCTAGTCTATTGATTGCTTTGTTGGCTTCGTCCATTTGTGCAGTAGACTGTAACAGTGCCATGGACTGAACGAGTTTGTTTGTGAGTTCACTATTCTCACCAAGGTTTACACCCATAAGTCCAAGTGCAGAGTTCATTCCCTGCATTGCTGCAACTCCGCCTTTGATTACAGTAGTCATATTGTTGAGGTTGTCACCAAGGTCTGTGTTGGTGTTGTTTACCTCAGTCATAACCTCTCTAATCTCGTGCTGCTTGTTGCCAAGTTCAACCATTGTAGTTATGTACTCGTCGGTGCCTTGGTCGAGGTTGAGGAGTTCATCTCTCAACTGTTTAATCTCCTCTCTTAACGACTTGATTGACCGTGTCGACTGTTCGGTTGATATGTTAAGTGATCTTGTAGTTGTGTTGTTTGAAGAAGATACTGACATTTGGATAGTATATTTTACAATAAAATATATTCATTTGTATGACAAGTATGATACATAAGTTAGAATGGACAGATGTTAATCTGGACAAGTTCATCGAGATTTTAGAAGTACAAGATGAGTTCAAAGAAAAGGGACTTGATGAAGAAGTTTCTATCCAATATACTTCTAAGATGATAACTCTTCTTTTCGACGTTGAGAACCCAGAGTCATTGCCTTTGCATGAATGGAGTTTGGCTGTCGAGTACATCAAGTTCTTGGGAACACCAGTACCTGAGACAAAACATAAAAAAGAGTTCGTCCTTAATGGTAGAGAATATTCTTTCCATGACAACCCATTTAAGATTAGTGCAGGACAGTTCTTCGACTGGAGACAATGTATTCACCAAGAGAATGGTTCCATCGATTACAAAGAATGTTTGAGTGTGTTCCTTATTCCTAAGGGTCATAAATATAATGATGGATACGATTTCGATTTGGTCAAGGAAGATATTGGAACTATATGTATTGTTGATGCTTTGTCTTTGTTCAGTTTTTTTGTGAGTGTGTTGCAGACGTCATTAAAAGTTTTCAAAGATTATTTGTTATATCAGTTGAAGGAAGTGGAGAAGGGGTCGACGCTGCAGCACGAAGAGATGGACAAGTTGAAGATGACAATGGAGTTGATAGAGACAATGAACCCAGATCGTCTTCACCAAACCGAGTAGGATACGATATTTTCCCATACTACCTGACATATTGCAAGGTTGCCAATGAACCTCTCAGCAAGGTACTTGAAGAAGACATCTACCAAGTCCTTGTTGTTGTCGATATTGAACTTGACAGGATTGAAAAAGAGAATGAGGCATACAAGAAGGCACTTAGAAAATGACAACCAATAAATAAAAAGAAGGAGACCGTAGTTCAAAGCTATGATCTCCTTTTTCATTGTTGTTTTTGTTATTGTTTCCTTATTGCTGCGTCATTCATCTTCTTTCTTCGTAGTATCTTCATTGTCTTTTTTGCGGTTTACAAGTTTGCTTCTGTATGAGAAATCAACACAAATCACAGAACCTGCAAAGGTCAATATTTCACCGAATGCTGTTAATACGGATGGTGAGATTTCTCCTTCTGGTTCCGTAAAGAAACCTAAGAATATTAGAACTATTCCAGCTAGGACTAATATACATGCAAGGATGAACTGTTGGTCTAGTTTTGTCATTTTAGGCAATGGAGATTTCATTTTAGTATATTATTTTATAGTTGTAGTAGTTTTGGCTTTGTCATTAGCGTTTCTTGAGGATTTCAGCTGCCTTGAGTGCCTTTGCAAGTCTTGGATCTATTTCCTCGATTTTATCTTCTTTTTCACCAAGTGCTGGGTCTAAGAGGGCAGTTTCTTTTTCCTCATATTCCTTTATAATGGTTTTCAAGGATTCGATTTCTTTGCGCTGTTCCTCGATGGTTGCCTTTAAACTTTCTATTTCTTTTATTTCATCTGTAGATTCTTCAATGGGTTCTTCGATGGGCTCTTCAGTTGGTTCCTCAGTTGGTTCCTCAGTAGGTTCCTCAGTAGGTTCTTCCTTGGTTGTTTCAGATTGCTCTTCCTTTTCGAAAACATCTTCTATGATCTCTTCTTTGGTTGTATCAACCTCTTCTTCTTTTTCCTTTTCGATGATTTCCTTTACGGTTCCATTCTCAACAACAATGATATATTCAATGTTCTCGTAGGTGCCGTCTGGTGCTGGATTAATGTTTCCATTTTCATCGATGAAGACCTCTGAACCAACGGTGATTTCATTCTCTTCTGCGATAAGGGTTCCTTGGTTGGTTACGATTTCCTTATACAACTGGAAGTATTTCATCAACTTAAGTCTGTATTGTTTGCTAATCATTTTTTAGTTGTTTATTTTTTTATAAAATATAAGGAGGACAGAAGTTAAGTCCCATCCTCCTCCTTTTTAGTCACATAGTTTATGTAGTTGTTGTGTTGTTATTCGTTGCCCAAGAGAGTGTCAAGTGTTGCTTGTTTAACGAAGTAGGGAAGTTCAGCAGTGAGGTCTGTCAAGGTGATTGTGTACTGGTTTGCATCGGTTGCAGCGGTACCAGTTTCAGCACCGATGGAAGTAGCAGTCACGGAGTCCTCTATACCAAGGAAGTATATTTCACCGTTTGCATCTTTCACAATGACTGCGAGGTCTTCTTGAAGTGCAAGTGCCTGGATTGCCATACGTTTTGCGACATCTTGTCTTGCAAAAACCAAGTTTAAGTTGTTGGTAAACATCGCGGTGCCAGTAGCATCATTTACAGTACCTTCTGAAGTGAGTGCTGAAGATTGTTTTCTGAAGGCATAGGATACCATATCAGCTTGGGTGAAACCAGTTTTCCATGCAAGTTCTACATAACCAGTTTCCTCACCTGTTGATGCATTGACTTCTTTAGTTATGGTCAAGTTGCTTCTGTTGGTTGCCCAAACAGTGGTGAATAAACCTCCTATGTTAGATTTGCAAGAGTCCTTTGCTATGCCTATAAGTTTTCTGCATGCCATATTCGATTTGTTCTTTATTTTTTATAATGGGTACCAGAGTCAGTTATCGATGATCTGGTACCCTTGTTGTCTGTTTGATGAGTTGTTGGTTTCTTAGTTGGTCATCATGATCACCTGTGAAGGGAAGGCGATTTGTTCACCTGCAGAGAAGGTGCATTTGAACTTGTACTCATCATCGTCTTTTGAGTACCAGAAGTCGAAGACCTCTTTGTCATTACGGAAGTCGGTACCGAAGACGAAGTTTTTAGGATCACCAGCGAAGATACGGCCTGTACCATTGAGGCCAGGTACACCGATAACTTTAATCATTGTGCCAGGGACGGTGAGTTCAAAGTTCTTGTCACCGGTGATTGGGTGGATGTAGTGGTTAGCGTGTTGATACTCAAAGACAAGTTTCATGAAGTCTTCCTGTCCCATGAAAACAACTGCGTTCTCGATGATTTCAGCAGGGATTTTCTTGATGATAGCTTCAACATCATCTGCAAGTACACCAGTTGCGGTGAGTTTGTTTTCAGCAGGTACATCAGCTGTTGCTATGTTGATGATTTGACTCCAGAACTCTTTTTCAAGTTTCTTCTGGATGTCTTTGATGATCTCATCGCAAAACATTGGAGCAAAAGGAAGTTCCTGTTTGTCAGCGCCGATGTGTGCCAACTGGTTTGCCCAGGTGTCATAGAAGTCAGCTTGGCACCAGTGTGCGTTGACTTTGATGTGACGAGGGTCAATCATTCTTGCAGAGATTGTTTGCTGTACGGTGTCGGTGAAACCGCAGACAGAACCATCTCCGAAGGTGACGTTTGTGTCGAGTACGTGGATTGCAGTAGGTGCAAGTACGCCAGTTTGGACGGATACGTAGTCGATAGTTTTGAAACCGGTGACTGCTTTAGCCAAAAGTTCATCTTTGTTGGTGTTTACGTAGTCATAAACTACATCAATAGTTAAAGATTTGCTCATTTTTTATTGTTTATTTTTCTATTATGTTATATTTGTGATACCTAGTTGCCTAAGGTACCTTTTACAAATAAAATATATTTGCTTAAAGTTGCTTCATTTCTTTTTCCATAGTTGTTAGAACTGCATAGGCATCGATGAGATCTTCTTCTGGTTTATGTGTCTTTTCTAGTTTGTGGCACCATTCTGCAAATGGAGTTTTTAGATTTAGACTATTGAATGTTTTTAACATGTCTTCTTTTTTTGCCCTGCCGGTACCTGAAAAAGATTTCTTTACTGCCGTTGGACTGTAGAGATTGAGTACACCGGTTCCCCATTTCTTCATGATTTTCCATTTCAGTATAGTAGTTGCTTCCACTATGTCAATGAGGCTGTTTTGTTGACTATAGTATATATAGTCCTCAAGGGAGATTATGATCTGGTCTGCCTTGTGTAGCCTCATGAGTTCTTCTAGAGTGTTTATGATAGCATTCGTCTGCGCATCGATGAAGTCCCATTTAGAATAGGTGTCATCTGGTTCCACTGTGATGATATTTACATCATTCAGCATATTGAGTTTTCTATTTGTTTTGTTGTCCTTTTTCTGTACGGTGAAAAAGAAGATACCGTCTTTAGAGGTCCTTACTGCTATTCCGGGAGAGTTGAGTGAGTAATCTATTCCCACATTAAGTATTGTCATGTTTAAAAGAGTGATTTTGTTGTTTTTGTTATTCTTTGAAAAATGTTGTGACGTCTGTTTATGTATTTTAAACCAGCTTTATTCCACCAGTAGTTGAATGTTGAACTGCCAACAAAAGGTTCCATGTAATCTGGAGGTAATGTGGACGGGTTGAACTTTCTTAGTCCTGTTGTTGTGTCATATTCATCAGTCTTTGCATATTTGATTTCAGTTACAACATTCATCTGTATTCCATTCGAACAAAATAATAAAACAGGAACTCCGAACTGTGTACCATCTGGTCTGTCGAAAATGTACAAAACTCCTCTATCTTTTACTTCAAAATATTGTATTTGAATGTTTTCTAATATACCATTATATCCAGCCGCTATTGGTCCAATAATAATAAAGTCCTTTGAAAGTCTTTTTGTGTAGTTTATTAGCATTTCACGAAATAAACTGAATGGATGATTTGTTATAACAATGTCTGCTTTGGCGAATATATCTGAATGAGTTCTAAAGTCATCTGAAGTATATATGAGTTCTTTATATTTGTAGAGTTCTTTTCTTTCCTTCAACACTTGGACGAACTGGCTCTGTTCTCCATCGCATGGACAGTAGATTATCTTGTCTGTGAAGTCGTACGTACAATATTTGTCTAAAATAAGTTCAACTGATTTCCTTGTTGTATAACATTCATCTGATTGATGTATTTTCGGATTTCCGAACATGTTTACCTTTCTCATAACATTTCATTTTGTTCTTCCGCCAAACACATAGTTTGGATTTGAGTTCATTTCGCTCCAAGCCATTGCGAGGCTGTCTGGGATGTCATCGTGAGTAGCTGGATTGTCGTTTTCATAGGTGAGTTTGCCTGACTTTGTACTTTTTGCCGTTATTCCCACCAGTTGGATCTGTTCCATATTGTCACCGAAAAGAGTAAGTTCTCCTTTGTTGGCAGATACGATGAACTTTTCATATATTCTTCGTTTGGAGTCATTGGTTGTGACGAACTCAACTAAACGAACAGATATTCCATTCTTCCTTATTTCGGTTTTTAGAAGGTCCGTGTAAACATCTCCAGCACCATTCTTTTCGACGACTAGAGTTTCTGGCCTTGTTTCCCTTAGTACATTTATGATGTGACTTATCTGTTCTGCTGGCCTCATTGTGTTGAAGTATTCTAGGTAGCATTGTTGCTTCTTTGCATTGAATGCAGTGATGGCTGTGTAGTCATTCTTGGTACCGTTGCTCCAGTCTATTCCCATTGATTTTATTTTGGCTTCTTGGTCATATTTGTCATTTGTGATGAGTGACAAATCTCCAAAAAGATCACTTGTACTTGATATGAACTCGCCCAAATATTCTGCTGCGAAGACTGGACCTGGAAGTGATTTCCTGTACATCTCCAGTTTCTCTTGCGTGAGGAACATCGAAGTGTCATATTTGCTCCAGTCCAATGAGTAGAACCCGTTTACACCGTCTATTCCGTTTTTGTAGAAGTCGTAAAATGTACCATTCTTGAACTTTGGTGTTGATATGAGTACTACATTGGCGTGGTTTGCATCAACCGTTGGCAGGATATCATGGATAAGTTTGTCTGGAATATAAACTGCCTCATCAATGAGAAGAAACCCCTTGGATGTCACGTGAGGTCCTCTAACGGTGTCCTTGGTGGCACCAGAATAAAAACAGATTTGGGAACCGTTGGTAAACTCAATGGAGAGGTCTCCCTTGTTTGCATTCTCTAGAACCGGCAGTCCTTTTACAAGGGTAGTGATCTCTTTAAACATTCTAAGGCACTGTTTCCAAGTAGGCTGTACAATGATTACGATTTGGTTCTTGTAGTTTATGCATTGTCTTAAGGCCAAGATCTGGTTTACAGTCGATTTTCCAACCTGGCGCCGGGCCTTCACTGTGATTATGGAGTCAGAAGGGTGCTCATCGAACAGCCTTATGAGGTCCTTTTGGTGGTCATAGAGATGAGGTCCTTTTATGTTTATTGTTTTTCCTTGTTGTTCCATATTCCATTGTATTCTGCTAGAGGATAAAGTGCCGTGAGGATCTTCAATATGCATTTTGGACAAGTTATTGAAGGAGTGTTTACATCAATATATTTGGTGTAAAGATCCTGTAGTTTGATGAGTTCACTTTGGTAGAGTGGCAAAGTATATTTCGAGTGATATGCTGTCCAAATGAAAGATTTGTTCTTCTTGAGTGTTTCTATTTCCTGTTTGTTCACCTTTTTCATTTCCATTTTATTCTGATATTTTTTTGTTTATACTGTTGATGATTTTGTTTATCAAATCCCTTAAAAGATAAAGTAGTCCAGCTATTGTCGGTGTAAAGAAGCTGCACACGAGGACAAAAAGAATGTTCATTATTGAAAAACTGTTCATCAGAATAAGGTAAGCCAGTCCACACCAGAAGTTTACACAAAAACTGCAGATGCCTATTTTCTCTATTATGTCCGTTGCAATGAACTTGCCCTTTGTTATGGTGTGTGAGATCCATTTCGAGATGTGTTCTGTTATGCCTGATATGTCGACAATGAGGACAACAATGAGAGTGATTGCGAATAAGTTCAGATAAATCATATTATGGTATCATTTATTTTATTCTGTATTTTCTTGATGATGTTGTTTGCCGTTGAGAGATTGGTGTTCAGTACCTTTGAGAAAATATAAAGTTTGCAGTCACATGCAGAGTAAAGTGTGAGGAGTGCTCTTTCTTCGGTGGTCAGCATCGACAGTTGTATTGTTGCAACAGAAGGTTCATCTTCCATCATGTCATGTTCTATTGCTGCAAGAAGTTCTCTATAGTCCTGTACGATTTCATCAATATTTATTTTCATTTCTTGAGTGTGATTTTTCATCGAAGATCCAAGACAGTATTATGTTGGAATAGTCTAGATTGTTTGAGTGCCGTATATACCTTTGTCCGCCTTGTCCAAGTGGTGAAAGGAACCTTTGAATGAGTCCGGAAGTATATGCTCTTACTTTGTTTATTCCACCTTGAGAGTAGAGTTCTTGGAGTTTTTCTGGTTTGCTGAGAAGTGACAAATATATGTCCTGTACCATGTCATCTGAGTAGTAATGGAGGCCGTGTCTTTTCTTGAGGTAGTTTGGCACGAACTTGGTTTCGATGAGTTCTTCTATTATTTGGTTTGGTGATTTCGTTTCCATGAGTTTCAAAACAGTTTTTTTGTTTTTTGTGGTTCGACTGGTTTTCCTATGCACGTTGTCACCTTGCTCTGTCTTTCAAGTTCGAGTACCTTTTGGAACTCTCTTCTCAGTATTACATACCTTTTCCATATTGTAGTGTTGCCTATGAGTTTGAGTAAAGTTTCATTGAGGTTCTTTGGCATGTGTGAGATTGAGATCTCATTTCCCGGGTTGAGTTCTTTGAACTGTTCTCTCTTGTACTGTAGTTTGTCGAACTGTTCATCGAAGAGTAGTCCTTTATAAACCTCTGTTGAAACCTTTCCAAAGTTTACCTTGTTTCTCCAAAAGTCGGACTGGAACCCTTTTGAGGTCACGAGGTCCTTGGAGAAGAAATCTGTATACTTGTGGTTAAGTTCAGGATATTTCCTTATGTCGAAGTACTTGGTTGATTTTGGGTCTGCTGTTACGTTCATAATGTTATTGGTTTTATTTTATATATTCAAGTACTTCTGATTTTTTTCACAGATTACACATCTAATGTAATATGGTACTCAATATTTTCATTGGATGCATTGTCGAGAACCTTCTCTTGGTTGGAGATTGACAGAAGTTTCAACATGGAGTCGAGAACCTTTTTCTTGTCTTCGCGGTTTCCAGCATCGAATATTTCTGTGTATCTTTCGAAGAGCAGGTTCCACATTACCTCTTTGTCAACACTTACGGCTTCTTTGTAGCGTTTGGCTTCCTCGGCAAAGATTTCTCTCAAACGGTAGTAGCTTTCCATCAGTCCAGTACCTTCTGGCAGTGGATAGGTTTCTTCAAGATCCTCTTTATATATCTTGTTGAAGTTTTTTCCTTGTGTTATCCCTTTGTGCATTATTATGCGGATAGAGTTTTCTTGTTCCGTTGTGTATATGGAGGTTCCTTGATGTACCTCGTTCAGTATTTGTTCCATAAGTTTGTCATTTTTTCTATTGTACAGCATAAGGCTTTAGAAGAGTCTTTTCGTCCTCTTTTTGTTTTTTCTGTCATTGTAGATCCTGGATATGATCTCGTACACTATTGAGTTGATTGGCGGCTTCTGAAGTTTCTTCTGCTTTGTCATAACTGTTCTGGTGATATGATGGTGTATTTTCCTTCGTTCATTCTAAGGATTTGTCCTCTGTTCTGGTCTGAGTCCTTGTATGATACATGTATCCAGCTATAGTTTGCTTCATCAATCAGTTGGTCGAATGGAAGTTTTAGCTCGATGATTAGTTTTGCCAGTTTACGGTTTCCTTCTTTGGTGCCAGTGTCTATGTCTGCTGCTTCTCCTCTAAGGTGTTGTGAGTTCTTAGCCCCTTTCACCAGTGAGTTAAGTTTTTCGGATCTGAAACCAGAGTTCACTTTTATTGGTTCACCATAGGATTGTCTTAATGGGTCTAGGACTTTTTCCACAAGGGTGAAGAGGTTTTTTTCTTGTTCTGCATTGGCACCATTCCATATTTTGTTCTTGACAGCAGTTTCACTGTATAAAAGTTCGGAGATTGTAAAGTATTGCATGTTCGATGTTTATTTTTTGTTTACTTGCAGCACCCAAAGAGTCTTCTCCACCACGGGCAGTATTTGGTGATTTCCGTTTTCTTGTACGAATAATCCAATATGACTGAGTCGATGAAAGTGTTCTCATAAACTCCTCGGCCTTGTATGCTTATTGTTGCTGTTAGGGCAGTGTCTTGGTACCTTTCGTTCACAGAGAAGGTATCCAGAATGATTATTTTTTCCTTGGTTATAGTTATGGTGTCATTGTTGTAAATGGTGTCGTAGATTACATTATTTGTTGTATCATGTTTTGTTTTCCATTGTATCATTGGTTTCTCTATGTAGACGGTGTCCCTTATGATTTTTTCAGTCACCATTGGAGTAGAGTCTATTTCGGACTGAAGTTCCTTTATTGTACTACACTGTTGTAGTAAAGTGGACAACAATAAACCTATAATGACTGCAGTTGCTATATGTGTTATGTTATGGTAGAGTGATTTCATTTGTACATAGGTTGTTTATTATAAAATATTGTTCGACTTAGTGAAGGTTTCCATATCTTTCTTTGTATGTGAAGTGTGTAGTCTGGTCCTTTGGTGCAAAACCTTGGAAAGGATATCCATTTGCTTTTGCTGTACTATAGTCAGGGAACATTCTATTGTTCATTCCATCGTTATAGGTTTTCCATCCTTTGAACTGTAGTTGTTTCCATTTGGGCAATGATTTTTTCCTTGTCATACTTTAGTTTTTATTGTATTTATCACAAAAGAAAAAACCACTAGCAAGCCTTTACAACTCACTAATGGTAGATTTGGTGCTGATTTCGTTTGTCAAGCCAGACTTCTAAGAAGTCATATCCTGCCTAACAAACCTGTTCAGTTTTTCAACACAAGGGTTTTTAGCCCAAAGGGCCAGCAGGTCAGAAAGTTTCTTTGGAAAAGTGCTTTCTGCCAAAGGACCTTTGCAAAACGCTAAGTGGAACCGGTCCAGAGGAGGTTCGGTTCCAAAGGACGTGGACCTCTGAGGACCGAAACACGGTGTTTAAATAAGAAACCCTGCGTTTGTTATTATAAACACGAACTGAGTTTTGATTAATGTTTTTTTCATTAAAAATGAAAATATTTTTCAGTCGACAAATAATCAAACTGTTACAGATGAAACTTTTTTGTAACTGCAACTTTTTTCAAAGGATTATCAATAACTTACGAAGCTCAAAAGTGAGATTTTGGAATGCTCTAACCTATTGACCACCAATACCAAACTGAGTAAAATATTGGAAATGTGTTCATTAAGTGTGTATTTTTCCAATCAGTTAGAGCTGTCTAGTCGACTTTGCTCGATCAAAAAAGACCCCGTAGTTTGGTTCCACGAGGTCTTCCTATTAAGATTATGTTTGCTTCAAAGTTAGCAGTTCTTGTCAAGAATATGTTCCAAGAGTATCCATCATTATGGTGGTGTCTGCAGTGTCCATTCTTCTCATCATGATGAACTCTTCTCTCAGTTCATCCAGAGTTTTTTCTTCTGGTTCCCTTTCGATGTTACATCTGGTGCCAAAGTACATCATCGCCATTCCTATCATTATTCCAACTGCGAATATTGTCATTGATTTGTAAGATACCTTTTTCATGTGATTTCCTTTTTATTTTATATATTCAAGTTTTTCTGAAATATTCTCAAAAGTGTCATCATTCAACCTCAACGACGGTCCAAGTGCTTGGGTATCCAGTGTAAGTGTATCCAGCTGGTTTGTAAAGTGTGACATTTGGACTCATTCTTTCAAAAGATCCTGCTCCAAAGTTTATATCGTGCTTGATTTCAAAGTGAAGTTCTCTTATGCCAGTGCATCCATTGTACATATCGAAAACTGGATTTTGGACGATGGAACCTACATTCCTGAATGTTGCTGTTGTCAATGAGGTGCAGTTTTCATACATCAAAGGCATTTGACTGCTTGGATTCAAGTAGAAGGTGTCTGCAAAGACTATGTCTAAAGTCTCTTCAAGGTTTGTACAGTTTCTAAATGTACGGTCGAAAGGTTTACTTGTCAAATATTCAACATTATAAGGATATTCCTCTGTCAAGGGCTGCAGGATCTTAGGAGGTTTTCTTAGACTGGTACACCCTTCAAACATTTGGTTCCATAAGTTTTGCGAAAAAATATATCCTTTCATATTGTAGTCTGCAATGTGTACATCAGTCAAAGAAGTACATCCATTAAAACATCCTCCCAGCCATGGAAGTTGCCAGTTTTGATATTGTTCATTCTGTGCAGGGTTTGTAAAGATAGGTCCGGTCTTTAGATTGGTACATCCTTCAAAACCACGATATATACGCTGGGTATTGTAGAATGAGTAAGGTACATACATTGTGTGAGCGTGGTGTATACATTTAGTGTTTGTAAACTTTGATGAAATTATATATTCATATGATGATTGCAATAGTTCGAATGGTCTCTGGTTTACAATCTCATTCCATTCTTCCATTGTATTCATCGTCATCGATTTGTAGTTGCCACCCAGCTGTATCTTGCCATTGTTCTGTGCACCGCCGCTTGCATTTCTAAATAAGACACCTTGATATTGTGTCATTAAACCGATGAACCATCTTTTAGCGCCTGGAGCCAATGTTGTCATTTGATATGGTGTAACCAAAGTCCAGTTGGTCATGTCATCACTGTACCATAGAGGATTGCGATGGTTTGGTGGATCATTTACACTCCATATTGAATACTCAAAGTCTGTAGTGTCGATATTCTTTATCCAGAAAGGAGTCTTCAACACATCGGGCTCGACTGTAGCTGTTGTTGTCGCTGGCCAGACTTGTTGTTCTCCTTTGTATATGGTATGTATGTCAATGTTGTCTATCTTTACCGAAGTTGCTTGCTGTAAAAACATATTCTGTTGTTTTTTTATGATTTTTAGGATGGTCTCATGCATTCTGGCATATCTGGATAGAAGGGTTTTACGGGCAATCCTTGAAACTTAGTATTCCTTACTGCTAGTGCTTCCTTGTAGAGGTAGTTTGGTAGATATATCTCAATGTTGGGTCCTGCTCCATTGAAAGCAGTGCTAGTAACTGTCAACTGTTCGAGTGTTTTTACATTGAACACCACGGTTCTCAAGTTTGGACAGTTGGTGAAAGGATTGCCTCCAATATACTGGAAGTCATGTCCGAAGTATACATATTCAAGGTTTGTGCAGGATCCAAAGGTTTCATTCTCACATCTCATGAAACAGTTCGGGAAGATCATCCACTGCAATGAGACATTGTTCTGCTTGAATGCACCGCCTATGCATCCGCCAATGGGCGCAGAAAAGGTCCAATATGCATGATTGCCATAGGGTACATGAGTATAATAATCTTGTTCAACCCAACGGTTGCCGGTGCGCGAAGGCACTGTTGTCAAGTCCAATCCAAAGATTTTTGTCTGGTCTGATGGTGCAAATGTACGTCCTGAAGCAGAGTCTGTTCTTTTGTACCATATCTCATTGTTTGGTATTTCGTAGTCTTTGATATGGGGTACATCCCACCAAATACAGTTGTTGTCTTGATCATGTATTTGTATGATTGGCTGTCCGTTGGTATCTAAGTGACTGTAGTCTGAAAGGTTCATTGTACATATATTGTTTTTGTAATCTGCTCACCCAAAGGAGTAGTGAATGTCCATTGTTCTGTTCTGGTAGGTATGGTTGGCTTGTCTGACAAGTCATTGTATGATCCGCTTGTTGCTACGGGTTTCAAGGCAGGTTTGTTGGTTAGTTCATTGTAGTTGTTGGTGTAGCCCATATCGTTGGTGAACTGACTCAACTTGTATGGTGTCTGTATTTCAACGTTCTCTGTTGCATTAGCATTGAATGTGCCAAGGATTTCCGTGTTCTTTTTGACTGTTAGTGTACCAGTGCCAACTGTTGGTATGGTCGGCTTGTCTGAAAGATCATTGTAAGAACCACTGGTTGCTACAGGTTTCAGGTCAGGTTTGTTGGTAAGTTCAGTGTAGTCATTGGTAAAGTTAAGGTCATTCTCCAGTTGACTTACCTTATAAGGCAAAGGTATGTTGACATTTTGAGTTGCGTTGGCGTTGAATAGTCCAACTGTCATCTGGTTCATTTTAAAGTATGCAGTGCCAGTACCCACAGTCGGTATAGTTGGCTTGTTTGTCAAGTCATTGTATGAACCACTTGTTGCTACAGGTTTCAAGTCAGGTTTGTTGGTGAGTTCAGTGTAGTCATTGGTAAAACCAGAGTCGTTGGTGAGTTCGCTCACTTTTGTAGGTATTTCTGGTTTGTCTGACAAGTCATTGTACGAACCACTTGTTGCCACAGGTTTCAAGTCAGGTTTGTTCTTTATGTATGATGGAGCCGCTGTATCAGTCTCAGTCCAGTCTGCTTGAGTATTGCCAACCGGTGTAGGAGTTCCATCTGTTATACAATAAAGGATTGTGGGATCCTTGTAGAGCAATGCATCATATTCAGCCGCAGTAACATAAAGTATTTTCTGAGCGCCGGAATAGCCAGTAGCACCTCTTGTGCCTTGAGTTCCTTGGGGGCCTCTTTCTCCTCGATCACCTTTTTCTCCTTTTGGTCCAGGTATTCCAGGGATATAAATCTGCTCCTGTTCGGCTTCATAGTACATTGCGCCTACGTAGTTTCCACCAGGTTGGACAGCATCTTCCGAAACCACCCTTGCCATGTCGGAGAAGATAAGTTGGTCATAACTATCGAAAAGTTCAACATTGTATTCTCCAGCTTGGTAGAGATCCTGCAAATCAACCCAGAAGTTGAAAGTAGTTTCATTACCGTCGTCATAGAGTTCTTCAAAGATTTTATTGTATACAAGGTATCCTGAAGATATTCTCATTTTGTATGGTTCGCCTTGTCCGATGTCATCTTTAGGGAAAATGACTGGTGTGTAGTCGTAACGTTTAGTGGTTATGTTTATCATCTTTTATCTTTATTTTGGTTTGAAGGTGTTCTTTTCACCGTTTTCTTTTCAACTGTTCCGTTGGCTCCTCTCATAAGATTTCTCTGCAAGCCAAGGCCAAATGTCTGTTGTTGGTTGAGTTCATATTCACATACAAGTTCGATAGGCTGTCTTACTGTCAATGAGAAGAAAACTCCACACAGTTGGTCCTCGAACTTCTGCTCAAATGGAGTTATGGTTACTGGTACTACTAAAGAAAAATCATTCTCTTTGAAATCTATTCTGTTCAGGAAGTTCTCAGCTATGTTCTCTGCAATGGAGATCGATGAGTACATATTCGACTTGTCTTTGTTCTCTAGGTTGCCTATGTACACCATGAAAGTAAAGTCAGAGTAATCACCATTCATTGTGCTTGAAGAGTAGTCTAAAACTGCGCTCATGTACTGTCTTGCAGAGTTCGTCTGGTTCCACTTGTCATATACATCTCCAATGATCACGGAGTTCAGTCTGGTGTCTTCTTCTAGAGTACCTTTGATATATTTCATCGTTTGTGTAAGGTTCATATATTAGAAGTGATTTTTTGGCAGGCCTAGAGTACGATACCGCAGTTGAAAACAGATTTTGCTTTCCCGTTGTTCCCACAGTCACACATGCATTTGTATTCAGGGAAGAGGTTTATGTAGGTTTCTAGGTGTTTTCTTAGTCTGCTTGCGTATGAAGAGGCAAGGTCATCGTAGTACCTTTTTGTATATGTGATCTCATCGAACTGCGGCTGAGTATAGGTGTTGTCATAAGTGTTTACAATGCCTGCGTTCCTGAACTTTTCTCTTGCATTCATTACAATGTAGCTCATGGTTGAATATGCAAGGTAGTCTGTGATATGTTCGATTAGAAGGTTCTTGTACTGTGCATATTGTGGAAGGTCGATTAGTCTTTTGCCTTCTTGCTCGTCGACAGTGGAGACCAGAACCTGCAGTTTCTCCAAGAGACAGTCACCGATGACAGATCTCAACCCGATCTTTTGAGCGCATTCGATTGCTGGACGGATGTATATCTCTAAAACTGGATCGGTAATGAGGCTTTTCTTCTTTAGCACAGACTCACTCACGAGAAAAACATTATGTATGTTCATAGTTCTATTGCTCATTATTATATCTTTTTTTTGCTGCATTTGACATATTTTTTCTTGCTGTCTCTGAAAACTTTCTCCCTTTATTAGGACTACAAAGTCTTCCTTTATTAAAATATCCAAAAGCAAATGCTTCTATTTCTGCTTTAAATCTTTTAT
>CADBUP010000183.1 GCA_902797885.1 uncultured Ruminococcus sp. | reverse complement strand
TGAGTACTATCACCAACATGAGCATACATAATCACGTGAACATCAGCACCTTTACCCTTCTCATCAACAACTTGGAAAATATTAGAAATACCAATAACTGAGTCATTAGCATTCTTGCTATCCAAATACTCGTTTAACACGATACAGGTTTCAAACCATTTGTAATTCTTACCATAAGTAGTGAGCATGCTATCTTTATCCATAGCAATAATATTTTCAACCATATTAGTTGAATCACAAATGGAATCGTTAATAATAGAGTCGTTACCGACAACAGTCTTGTCAGCACAACCTGTGCAAGAAACAAAGGCCATACCAAACATAACGGCCATCAATAAAACTAATTTCTTCATAAAAAATTAAATTTAAATTAAAATAAAGTATCTTTAGGCTTGGTGTAGTGGGAAATGTTGAACTCGAATCAACGACTTCCACTTTGTAAGAGTGGCGCTCTGAACCATCTGAGCTAATCTCCCAATTATAAATTAATAAACCTATTTATTTCTCTCTAAATCTAACTCAAATTGAATATATAGTATATTATTCTTGTTTTACTTCGAAAACAAATATACTTCTTTTTGAGTTCATAACCAAATGAAAAATATATAAATATGATATTTTCCTTTAATTGGACATTAATTCCTGTCTTCTACTTACAAGTGCATCATCTAGTCTAAATACTAGAAAATTGTCTTTATACATCTTTTCAAAATTAGAAACTAGATCAAAAGCAACAAATAATTGTTTTAAGGTTTTACAACTAAGAATTACTTTTTTAATCCACATAAAGACATCATACTTATTTTTGCTTATTGCTGCCATTTCTTCTTTCTTGTTCGTTTAACAAAATAGGTAAAGCATATTCTCGTTTGAGTCTACCTTCTCTAATCATCTTAATAGCATTATATAAATGTCTATCAGTCATTTGTTTTATATTAATTTTTTCTCTATTGGCAGTTAGCCAGATACCTTTTGTTATTAATAATTGTTTTGGATCTAATATATCCAAATCTGATATTGAATCGTCTATGTCAATTAAACCTCTCTCTATAACAAGATCTTCAAGTCCAAACCACCATTGATCTTCAACCCAACTCATATTTTTTAAGTTGTTTATAAAGTTGTAATAATTGTTTTTTACTCTTACTCCACAATATTACTTTATTCCAATAGAATTTATCGTCTTGAATAAATCCAAATCCTAATGAATATAAAGCAGCTTGTGTTGTAACATCTTTAATCTCTAATTTGGCTATCATATTTACTAAATTATCCTTACTCGGAGAAGCAAATGTAATTGCTACAAATACTACTCCGAGAAGGATAATACCAATAACCAATAAAATATTTACCACCACAGATGAACAAACCATTCTGCAAACAATTCTATTCCTTCGTTAAACTTTTCTTCATCTCCTTCTTTCCAATCAAAGTCGGAATCACATTCAGCCTTCAAACGGAATGCATAAATCATCTTATCAAGAATCTCATCCCATTCTTCTTCACTTAAACCGCCAGGATGTCCATTAGTAACCTCTTTAAATCTTTTTAAGCGAGGCAGAATAAACCTAGCGATCGTATAATCGAGTGACCAAGTTTCACTATCATCAAAGCCACGTTCCATACGCTGCTTCCGATAGATTTCAGCACGCTCGGAATCATCTTCACACAAAGAGAAATTAATATTAGGAATACCAAGATACTTTGGATCTTTATCAAATTCCTTATTACTATTAGCAAAGTCAATTCCGTCAGAATAACTGTTTTCAAAACAGTCCTTTACAACGTCAAGTGCGTCGTAAAATTTCTTTTCTTTTGGTGTCATATTTAATAATTCCATTCAAGTTCTATAATATTCCAATTATTTGGATTAGATAACAACTCTTTTACTTTTTTAGTTATTTTAGCTAATTTATCTGAACTGTTATCTCCAATGGTTGCTTCTTCACCGGGTACTTCACTAGGATTTAAACTTGAATCGTCTAATGGATTTTCTGATTCTTTAGACATTTTGAGTAGTTCTTCTATTATAGAATCTTTTAAAGAAACGTGTAAAGGTGCAGTGTAAGTACCTAAAGTTATATAAGTTAATTCCTCAGCTAATGGATCTATCTCATTATCAGCAATAATTAATCTAATTTTACATTTTGTTATAAACTGTCTTGGGTCTACATCCATAGACTATTCATTTTCATTAGGATAAAGTACATCTGCACCAGGTGTAATAATTGTATGCTCTGGGTTATAAACTTCACCACTTCCCGAATTTCCCGAACTCCAATCAGTACTAGGTAATTTACCAGAACCTTCAGAATTTCCTGTATTGTTAGAACTTTCTGTATTATTACTTGATTTTTTTACTGGAAAAACATTAATATCATTCTATCCATTTACAAGAACATCTAATATTTTTGTATTATCTGACGGAACATAAAAGAAATATTCTCCATCTTTATCGCATTCAAGTAATGCG
>CADBUP010000182.1 GCA_902797885.1 uncultured Ruminococcus sp. | reverse complement strand
ATTCTGCATAGCCATATCATCATAGGCAGTACCTTCTACCATCTTGGCAAACCTGGTCTTACTTCTCATTTCCTTAAAACTTTCATTATCATATACATTCAATAGTACAGTACCATCTTTGATTAATTGGTACCCTTTTTCCATTGGAGTAAATTTAAAGAAAGTGAAATAAGGATTAGTCCAGTTAATAGAGTTAGCCAGACAGATACATCTGCAATTTTCTCTAAGCCTGAATACAGTATCAATAAAGTTATACAGTTTCAATGGCTCATTAGGTAAATAATGTTGGTACCCTTTTTCAATGATGAATTCATCAAAGATAATTGTATCGTATTCATCATAGGATACTGATTTCTTATTCTGCTGAACAGTAAGGTATATTGCCTGGCCACAATGTACTCCATCAATATAAAACTGTCTACCCTTAACCAGGAATTCATGTGCCCTGACTCTTTTATCATCCTGAATCTGAACAAAGAATTGCTTTAAATCATCACCATGTATCTCTTCTTTGAATCTTCTGAGATAGATAAATTTCTTGCCAGTTTTCAGAAAGTGCCTTATTGCCCATATCTTGCATCCATAAGTCTTACCAACTCCACGATATCCAACAACAAAATTCAGTAGTGCATTGTAAGATAGTACTTTATCTACATCAAACCATACACTTTGTTTCTTGCTCATAACAAACCTTTATCTCTTACTATACCTAATACCAAAGATTGTAGTGAATGGTCATGTACCTTAACAATGCTAGTAAAAGGTACTGGTACCTCAATTCTGTTATCATTCTTGTCTTTGAAGATTAAAAGTACTGCATCCTCCTGTTTATCAAATATAGGAGCACTTGCCCATACCACTTTTGTAGAATAGCAAAGTACTTCACCAATAATGATACATAATTTTTCATATAAATCTTTCATGCTTACCTCCTATACTATTATACCATAATATCATATTAAAGGAAAAGGTACCCTTTTATGAGTACCTGTTTCCTGAGAAAATAAGATGCAAGTAACGATAAGACTATGCTTACTCAACCACGAGTACAGGTAATAAGGGAGGGTACAAGCCTTGGTACCCTTATTCCTTCATAACATAACGGTTATATCGTACCTACACTATAATTATATCACAGACTACTCAACAATTTTATTAATCTCAAAATCTTTAATTGTAAACTCTGTATCTTCCAGTACCACACCTCCTCTTACATTCTTAGGAATAAGTTTACCTGATTCTGTAAATCCTGAACGGAATTTATCAAAGGTAACCTTCTCTTTTATGGCCTGATTCATCCCAGCACATTTTACATTCAGATAATAATATCCAGTACCTCTTTTATAGATAAGATTGGAAGGCTCTTTACTGTTTTTATTTTTAAGATATTTCTCTTCAGATATCTCTTCTTCCTCAACATAGGATTTAGCCTTCAGGAATCTTGCTCTGACAAAATTAGATTCATTCTTCCAGTACCCTAATTTCTTATCATCAATTTCTGAATGCATCTCTACAGGCTCATAATCACCTTCCAGATGTACTGAATCTGTATCAGCATAGATAAATCTGTCATACTCCATCTGTGCAGTCCTGATAGTTTTATTTCTGGCATATGCAGTACAGAATATACCAACAGGAATATAAACTGCATCCTTAATATATTTCTTATCAACTACATACTTGACTACATCATTTTCAAGTACTGGTATCTTTTCAATAATCTCTGGTGATGTTGCAAACTTACCATACAGATTATTCAGCATCAGTTTAGCCACCTGTTTAATGGCACCAGTACTGTTTTCTTTTACCTTATACCATTCATCAATGTACTCATTGAATATTCCATCCATGGCCTGAAAACTCCAATAACAGATATAATTGATATTCCATACATCATAATGGTCAAAAAATAAATCCAAATCTACATTACACATTGTCAAATCAACTACACCATCAGATTCTACAAGGTACTCATTACCATTGTAGAATAAGGAATGCTTAATCTGTACACATGGCAAGTACCCTTTTTTAAGTTTGAATTCACAAGTGAATTTCTGAATATACAAAGGCCTTCT
>CADBUP010000181.1 GCA_902797885.1 uncultured Ruminococcus sp. | reverse complement strand
TATAAAAATGATAAAATCCAACATAATATCTACCTCCTCTCGGAGGCAGATTAACCGCCATTCACAGCTAAACTCCTGCTACTAGCCTATTATTATACATTATAAAACGAGCATTTACAACAATATTTTTACAATAAATTAATCATTATAAAAGCTTACCAATTTTTGATTGATAAGCTGTTTTTTTGTGAAATTATTCGCTATTACCATCTTCTTCTAAACTTTTAGGTGGATAATATTTAAGAATATCTTCTATGTTACATTTTAATGCATAACAAATTTTTGAGAGTATAGAAATATCTAATCTTTGAACTTTTTGATTGCAATAATTATTTAATTGAGTTCTTTGCATTTCAGCTCTATTCATAAGTTTATTTTTACTAATCCCTTTTTCTTTCAAAAGCTGGTTAATAGTAATTTCTATATTTCCAAAATCTTCATCTTTCATTCTATCCACCTCTCTTAGAAATTATTTTCTCATCTTAGAGGTAGTATTGACAGATGTAGATATAACCATGTATGATACATACAGGGGACGCCACAGAAATACATTAAAAAATTTCTTGCTCTAACTCATCAAATTCTTTTGTATTAAAGAATTCTCCTAATGTTATTTGAAATCCATCACATATTTTTTTGATAGTTACTATTCCTGGATTTTTACTCTTATTGTTAATCATGCTGTATATAGTAGATGGATTTATACCACATATATTTGCAAGAGAATTAATATTGATTTCCTTATTATCACATATTTGTAAGATTCTTTTAGCCACTGCTTGCTTAGTATTCATTTTTATCTCCTGAATTTTGGATATATCGTAATTTGAATCTAACTTATTTTTTTATTCTATGTGTGGGATATATCCCAAATACAAAATTATTAGGAAGTGTATGAAGATGAAAATCTGTTCTTTTGTAGGACATTCAAATATTTCTAACCAAGAAGAAATAAAAATAAGACTAAAAAATGAGATTATTTATTTGATAGAAAAAGAAAATGTTACTGAGTTTTATAATGGTTACAAAGGAGCTTTTGATTCTTTGTGTGCTCATACAGTAAATGAACTGAAAAAAGACTATCCGTTTATAAAGTCTTTTTGGGTGCTGTCATATATGCCCCGAGAAAAAGATGATTATACAGATAATCTTTTGAAATTATTCGATGAGAGTATTTATCCGGATTTAGAAAATGTTCATCCACGTTTTGCTATTGTCAAACGCAACGAATGGATGGTCAATAATTCGGATTTTTTAATTGCTTACGTTAGGCATGACTGGGGTGGTGCTTTTCAAACATTGAGGTACGCTAAAAGGAAAAAACATATTTCAATAATCAATTTAAGTTTATAATTTGAGTAGAAATATTCTATACAAAGCTCTCGTCATGCTCGACAAAAACTATAGTTGGACTAAATTTTAAAATCAAATCTTCAATTTGTATACGAGATAAAATATCAATAAAGTTAAGTGGTTCATCCCACAAATATAAGTGTGCTTGCTGACATAAACTTTTGGCAATCAACACTTTCTTTTTTTGCCCTCCGCTGAAATCTGATATATCCTTTTCAAATTGAGTTCTCGAAAAATCAAGTTTGCGTAAGATTGTCTTAAATAGACTTTCGTCAATATTTTCAAGTTTGGCAAAATCTCTAAGAGTACCTTTTAAACTGGAGGTGTCTTGCGAAACATAAGATATTTTAAGATTACTAGCTTTTTCAAAAGTGCCTTTAAAACTTATTTTTGAGTCGCCGTTTATAAATTTAAGAATAGTAGATTTTCCACAGCCATTTTTGCCGTACAAAGCTATTCTGTCGCTTTGATTTACTTCAAAGTTAATATTTTCACAGATTTTTTTATCACCATAAAATAATGAAATGTCTTTTAAACTTAGTAATCTATTTGAATTATGCTTTAAGAAATTAATTTTAAGCTCGCTTGCATTTTCTATATTTTTCAGTAAATTAGATTTTTCTTCTATGGCAGTTTGCTTTCTCACTTCTGCATTTTTAGAACGTTTCATCATTTTGGCAGCCTTGTGACCGATATAGCCTCTGTCAGGTCTAAGCCCTGAATTACGAGTACCATTTTTAGTTTTCTCTAATTTATTTGACCATTCAGCACTTTGTTTAGCCGAATTTTCAAGCCTAGAAATATCTTTTTTTAGTTTTTCGTTTTGAGATATTTCGAAATTGTCTTGCCTTTGTTTGTTATCGTACCACGATGAAAAATTACCTTTTTGAATTTCGATATTAGCCTTATTAATGCACAAAATATGGTCGACACAGTTATCTAAAAATTGTCGGTCATGCGAGATTAGAATAAATCCCTTTTTGGACTTTAAATAATCACTAACTATTTTTCTAGCCTTTATGTCTAAATGGTTTGTGGGTTCGTCAATTAATAAAAAAGCATTTTCTTTTAGGAATAAACTTACCAGTAATATCTTAACTTGTTCACCACCACTAAGTGAACCAAACGGACGATATAAAACTTCTTCATCAACATCTAAAAATGACAACTCTTTTTGAATTTTCCAATAATCGTAATCCTCTATGCCAGACTTTTCTTGAATTATATTTATCGCAAATGCCGAATTATCGCTTACTTCAAAAGGAAAATATTCAAAATCCACACTACTTGAGATTTTTCCTTTGTATTCATATTTCTTCATTAAAAGTTTAAAGAAAGTAGTTTTTCCTCTGCCATTTCTACCTGTAAAACCAAGTTTCCAATCTGTATCTATCTGAAAAGATACATCTTCAAATATATTATCGTAGCTACCATCGTAACTAAAAGTTAGATTTTGCACACTTATCATAGACATAAAATCACACCTTTTACAAAAGTATAGACTGCAAGAAAGTAATTCTTACAGCCTAAAATCATAGTTCAAGGTATGATTTTACATATAGTTAGGCAAATAAGAAACGTAACTTTCTTGCAAAAAAGATATAAAAACTCAAAACATAAAAATACAGCTTTAAATTTTTAAATCTAAAAATTAGCAAGAAATATTACGCATCTTTCCACCCCTTAAATATCTTTATTTTTATTATATCAAAAATCAGTATAAAAATCAAATTGTTCTATCAGTAAAAAATAGAGTTTATTTTATGCTCTTTTATTCCAAATATTTACAAATAAATCAATATACATTTAAAATATTCCAAAAATATCCATACATAGTGCGACAAACTTTCTGAGATATACAATATAGAATTTTTTTAACGGTCTGATTTTAATTTTTATATTTTATGACCGTTTATTGTTATACAAAAATATATCGGAAAGTGCGTAACCTAAAAAGTTTAGGTGCCATGTTTCGAAAGGAGAGTTAAAAGTTGAGTTACTAGATGTTCTGCATTTAGAAAATAAAATATATGTTTATGGGTATTCTGTGGTTAAATGCAGAGCATTTTCATAGCACCTAAAATTTAAAAGCGGAGTTTGCACTTCAAGTGTATAACTCTGCTCTT
>CADBUP010000180.1 GCA_902797885.1 uncultured Ruminococcus sp. | reverse complement strand
TTGTTCTTAGATACGAACAGGAGACAATACAACTAAATACGATAAAGAGGACAGCAGTTTCTATAACAGAGATTGCTGTCTTTTTTTATCTATTAGGAAATTCCCCAATTTCCTAATAGCAAAAAAGTCTTCTTATTTGAGTGTAGCGTAGCGAAACGAAACTCAGATAGTGACTTTTTTATATCCAAATTTAAAATGAAGGGAGAAAAGGAGAATGAACTCAAAATTGTTATACAACCAAATCAAAGAGCAGCTTCCTCCTATGGAAGGAGTTGCTGTTAAGGTTGAAGACAACAAAATGAATTTCTACATAGATGGGAGGTTAGAGTTTTATGTAAGAGAATCAGGCGGAGTGAGCTACATGCCAAATTGTTCAGATACAGATAAGGTTAAGAATATATGCGGTGAGATTGTTCGCACATCAAGGTTTGTCCGTGAATATCTTGAAACAATTGACCAAGCACCGGATTTTGAAGTAGAAGGTCTCAAAAACAAATACAAACTGCTTGCACAGTTTAACAACACAGTATTAGCCGCAAGAGTCAACGGCGTAGACAATGTTGAGTTTGTTACGTGGGATAAGGATTCAAGAGGCGTATCTGCAGGGAACTACTTTGGGAGTGACTTTACTCGTGCAAAAGAAGATTTCGCTGTAAGATCAGACATTGTAAATCGAGATAAAATATTTTCAACCAATGAACTTGTTGAGATATACAGGTGCGTAGATGATACACTTGGAGGTGGATATGAAATCTCAGATGAACAGGTAGATGTGCTTAATATAATAAAAGACAAAATTGCAGAGGTAGTACCTGATGTAATTGAACGAGCTGTTGAGGCTCAAGAACACTTTGATCAAGAACTAAATAACGGCATATCAATGAATTAAGGGAGGTGAAAGAAGATGTTTAGCTGTAACATTAAATATAATGACACAAACGTTAATATTGAGTTCCCATGTACGAATTTAACTTTATTTGCAAAACTTGCAGACTTACATGTTCCCGATGAAGAAAAATCGAAAATAGATATTCATATCGTGGAAACTGATTATGAACCGTTAAAATGCCTTGAAGGTAAGTCGCACGATCTGGATGCTGTAAACTTATTAGCTAAAAAGCTTTGTTCACTTACAAGTGATGAGGTTAATAAATTTGAAGCAGTCAGAGAGCTGAACGGAATTACCGATTTATATGATATGATAAACCTTACAGATAATATGCACTATTATACTTTGGTTAAAGATATGAGCGATATAAAAGCCGTAGGCAAACTGCATATAATGACCAGAGATGGAGGCATATCTGCAGAGGATATCAATAATATTGATTTTGAAGCTATCGGAAAGAAACTGATAGAATCAGGGAACGGAAGAATAACGAGATACGGCAATATATATACAAACAGTGATTTGGAGTATTATGAGCCGTGTACTCGTGAATCCTTGCCTTCATTTCAATTTTATGATAGTCAGCCTGTATGTGTTGAAATGAGTTATCAGGGGAATAAAAACTATGTAAATCTTCCCGATACAAGAATGGCACTTGAAAGGGCAGCATTCAGAATGGGAGCGAGAGATGTATCGCAATGCAAATGTATAATTGATAATACAGGTTTCAGTGTTGCTCATTCGGAGGAGCTTAATAGCGTAGAGATGCAATACAACAAATTACAAAATATTCTCGAAAATATTTGCCAAAATGAAGGTGTTGATAAACTCAATATGGTGGTGAATAAACTCGTTCAATTAGACGATACAAAGCTTACACATATTGTTCCCGTGATTGAATATGCTGAGGACAGCAGCAGTGATGCCATTGTAAAGTTAATTGACAACATTGACTCATTTGCAGTATTTGGCGAGGTCAGCGATGCATACGAACTTGGAGAGGCTGTAATAAATGCAAACCCCGAATACAACATACATATCGAATTGGAAGATTATTTTGATTTCGAGAAATATGGCGAGGATATAGATATGGAATGGCAGGGAAAATATCTTGACGGAAACATCTATGTTGCAATTAAAGATTATATTACCTTGGAAGAAATTTTAAGGGATGACGAACTTTGCGAAGAACAGGGCATGCAGATGTCCGGAATGTGAAAGGAGAAAAGAAATGTCTGAAAAACGAATATTGGCAGTTGAGATTGACAATACCTTATTTGATGAGTTGGATGACTTTGTAAAGAAGAATGGCTTATCAAAGAAACAGTATGTGGCAGAGATCATAAGAGCAAATCTCGCACAGAGCATGAAACAAGAACAGGAGGTAGCAGAACCTGAAATAACAGGTCCGAAAGGATGGGATAGACCGGAGGTGGAAAAAGCGATTGATGATTTTATACTGCAAAACGGCCGAGTTCCATCACAGAAAGAATTTAAAAATGAAAACGGACTCCCATCATATGGTGCCGCTGCAAGAGCATTGGTGGAAATATCCCCGGCACAGTATGCAAATCAGCGATACAATGAAATATGCAATATAGAGCAGGACGCAGGCTTTGATATAGGGCCTGATATGAATATTTAGGCGGTACTTTCTGAAAACAAGAAGGTATCGCCTTTTTTTCGTTTTAGAACAGGAGGAAGAATAAAAGATGATAAATAAAAGCCAGATAATGACATGGAGAAACATCGGTTACGATGCACAGGAACTTATTTGCAGATGTGACAGTAATGCAAGTGTTGAGAAATTAGCGGAAATGGCTGAGGCTATTAAGGAGAAAATGAACAGCCTTGACATTATAGAACTTAAGAAACTGCATACAGAGAAAAGCATTGCCTTTACGGAATATGTGGATATGATTTCGGAGAGTCTTGACAAAGAACCTGCGGATATCACAAAAACAAGAAATTGTGCCAATGCACTCTTGAAGATCGTAGTTGATATGCGGTATGGCTCACTTAAAAATGATGAGTTCTATAAGAAAATTGCAGAGGAAGGTGAGGTAAATGCCTGAAAATAAAATATCACTTGGAGAATTGCTTAAATACATGAGTTTTGAAGATGTGCATCTGACACACAAGTACGAGGAAATTGAACTTTCGACTATTGTGGAATTGGATGATAACACACTCACCCAAAGCGGTAAAGAACATTGGGAAGGTGTAATGAATGCAAAGGTAAATCGGATATTTGTAGGCGGATACGGATTACAGATTGAATGTGAGGATGTAGAGCCTGAACGATTGGCAGAATTTTCACATGTGCCTGCAGGATACTGTGATGCGGACTTGTATGATACATGGATAAATGATGGCAATGACGAAAGTCATGAAGAACCTACAATGAATATATAAAGGAGACTAACTAACAATGAAAAACATTCAAATTTTAGTAACATTAAAGGCACAGGTGGAAACGGCAGATTTCATGATGGACGATTTGGCTACCTGCATCGACGTAGAAGATGTTGACCTCGATGAACTTATTTCGGAAAAGGATGAAGATGTCTTGGCTCTTCTTGAACAGTTTAAGAAGATTGATTGCACACTTAATATGCTGACAGAAGATTTGCGCTCATCTCTTTGTAATGAAGGATTTGACTGCGAATCGTATTCAACATGGGTAAGCGAACTTTGTTATGACCTCATGAGGCTTACCGGGCTTATTGAAACTTTCGAGGAAGCACATAAAATCCTTGAGCTGTACATCAGTGAAACAATACGAGGATACAGAATCCTGACACAAGACGGATACGGTACACAGGAATGAGGTGGCAATATGGTAAAAGCGATTATGGGTAAGGATGTGGTGCAACCTTATGTCTAAAAGATTTTTATCGGGAACATATTTAGCACCGTATGAATTTATGATGCAGCAGACTCCTGCGGCAGTAAGTGTTGATAAATATGAGAAAAAGGCAAAAGGAAAATACATCTTGTTTCTGAAACAGTACATGCGAGAATACGGATACCGGGAAATAATACAAAGAGTAATGAAAACAATAGGAAGTATGGTTTTTGATAATTTTCTATTCTGCAGTGAAGATCACAGGGATATGTTTCTTAGAATGTATTGCAAAAGAACAAAAGGATATGATAATAAAGACAACCTGAAAACTGCAGTTATATACCTTTTAAGCACAAACAATATATTCAAAACGGTGCTTGAAAATTATGTATCAAATCCACTGTATGAAATGCCTGCGATGATTGTCGGCAATGTGGATGAGGAAGTGTATAGCATATATCACGCAATTAAAATGCTGTTAGGTATGGAATCAGGATTGTATGAAGAGGATTTGTTCGACAATGAGGCGTTGTCGGATAAGGTATTGTGCCTTGTTATTAATGCAAAGCTTATATCACAATATGGAATTCACGGATACCTGAACAAGTCAGAAAAACAGAATAAGCCGAGATATATCAATACACCGCATAAACATAACCGTAAATCTTGTACATACGAATACGGAGGAAAGCAGATACGAATAAAATAAGACGGAGGTGAGGACAATGAGTCAGGAATTTAAAAGACACCCAAGCTTTGCGAACCTATATATCGGCAGAAGCTTCTGCAGCGGAAAACAAACATTGTTTGGCAGTTCTATTAAACACAGCGATGTGATAACATTAAAAATATCACCTGCATCGTTAGGACGAAATTTACATGAAGACCATGTGTATCAGGAGTCTGTGCCATATATCGAAATAGATATGAGTCAGGCACAGTTTGCACAAGCAATAACATCGCTAAATCAAGGCGAGGGAACTCCCGTTACACTTAGAAGACTTAACGGACAGTATATAGAGCCATGTCCGTTTGAGGATAAAAGAATGCAGTTTGACGATGAGTTTTCACAGGATATGAGAAACCTTGTTAATGAGCTGAAGGAAGTGTCAAAAGAAGCAGAAGAATTGCTTGAAAACAAGAAGACTTTATCAAAAGCAGACAGAGAAAAAATAATATCGGCTTTCCACAAGGTTCAAATGGAGCTTGGAAGCAATATGCCGTTTATGTTTTCACAGTTTAACAGACAAATGGAGAAAACAGTAACCGAAGCCAAGGCAGAGGTTGAAGGGCATATCCAATCAAGACTTAACGATATGGCGCTTCTTGGTATGCAGGTTGAAAACAGTTCAGAGCATATGCCTGTAATTGAAGAAGCATACAATAGTGAGGACATAGACGAGAACTTTGATGAAACCAAAGATGAGGGAATGCAGATGGGAGGGATGTAAATGATAAGTCATATTTTAACTTTTGCAGGTGGTGTGCTTTTCGGTTCAGTGGTAAGTGTGGCAACAATGTGCTGCGTTATTGTATCAGGGCAAGGGTCAAAGAAGGAGGAGAAATATCTCAATGGAGAAGAACAGAATGAAGGTTCTGGTGTTTGAACCGGGACAAGAACCGCATGTGGAAATTATAAACAAGGACGAAGGTGCATACAGAGAACTTGTGGGAGGAGATATAACCGCCAAGCCTCTTGATGATAACACGGTAATCGTGTATAACGATATTAAAAGCGAGGAAAATGCAATGCCAAACAGATGGGTAGGTGGGGCAATAATAAGCGGTACATTCTTTCTTGCAAGCAGTGATGACGGTGAGAAGCTTAGTGATATAAAACCATATCAGATGCAGTACTATAACGCTGTTTACGGAAAGCCTCACGAAATCAGCAAGGAAGAATATTCGACACATATTTCTTTGAGCGACAATGTAATCGGAAAAGATGAAATGTTTGTCAACAACCTCAACTTAGGCTTTGGGAATAATGAGCCGAATTTCAAGGCAATAGTCGAATCACTGAAAACGGCGGATAAGATTGAGGCAAAGGAATTTCTGAAGAGAATGCATGATGTATTTGCAAAGACTTTTGGAACATATGATGTCGATAATTTGACCGGTGATGAAGAGTTCATCCATCTTCCTGCGGTATGTAAGTCGAGGGATACAGGAGAATTGCACATAGGACTTGTATATGTTGATATGGATTCATCAGGTGAGCATTGGGGAACTGATTTTATAACAGAAAAAGGATTTTTGAGTTTTGAAAGTACACAAAGAAATGATCCTAATTTCGTTTATCTGAAAGATATAGGAAGTTATGATTATTGGTACACACCCATATACGGTAACGACATACACACGGATATAGAAGATGCCCCGGAGGATGTCTTGGAGCTCATAAACTATGCAAGAGGAAATGAAGAGCAGACGCAGGGAATGAGTATGGATAGTATGTAAATATATTAAGGCGGTCAGGAAGCTAAGAAAAAGCAACCTGACCGCTTTTTTTGTACCTAAAAACAGAAAGGAGCGAATAAAAATGCGAAAAAAGGTAGCAAATCATCCGAGAGATGCACCCCAATAAAACAGAATTCAGTGTAGATAGGCGGTCGCTTGGTCTTTGTGATAAAGACAAAAGTGGCCGCCTTTTTTGTTTGCCAGAAAATCGGAGGTGTTTAGAATTAGCAAGAGCATCAAGAGTCCGATTTCTTGGGTAGGCGGTAAAGGTCAATTAAGAGAGACAATTCTCAAGTCTGCCCCTTTGGGATGTACAAGATATGTTGAAGTGTTTGGAGGCGGAGGAACAATCTTGCTTTCAAAAGAGCCTCATAAGTTCGAAGTATATAACGACTTTAATTCTGACCTTGTAAATATGTTCAGGTGCATTAAGGAAAAACCACTTTCATTCTTCAAGTGTGCCGGACTGTTTCCGCTTAACGGTAGGCAGGAGTTTAAAATGCTACAGGATTTTTTGGAACGCAAAGAACCGGATTTCTTGCATATAAATCGAGAGATCGAGGTAGCAAGAGAATTGTTCACAGGCGAGGACTTAGAACAGGTTGAACAGATACTGACAGGCAGAGCAGAAATGTACGACGCTGAGAGGGCGGCAGCCTTCTATAAAGTTATTCGTTACAGCTATTCAAGTACGGGAAAGAACTTTGGCGGTCAGCCTGTTAATCTTCCCAATGTACTTGAGGATATATATGCGATATCAAAACGGCTGACAAATGTAGTAATTGAAAACAAGGACTTTGAGGACTTAATCAAGCTGCATGATAAGCCAGGAACATTTATGTATATTGATCCCCCGTATTTCATGACAGAAGGGTTTTATGGCGGATTTACAAGAAACGACCATATCAGGCTTTACCAATGCCTTGCCGATCTTAAATATACCAAATTCTTGCTGTCATATAACGGTTGCGAATTTATTAAGGAACTGTATGATCAGTACACCGTAGTAGAAATTTCGCGCTTACATTCAATGGTTCAGCGTTACAAAGCCGGTAGTCAATTTGAGGAACTGCTCATAGCAAACTACGATATAAACGAGAGAAGAAAAAACGAACCAATACAATTAAGTTTATTTGGAGATGATGACTATGAAAGGAACTATTTGCAGGATTATAGGCAAAAGAGGGCGAACAACCATACCTTTTACATATCGCAGGCTCTTAGGGATTACAAATGATACACTCCTTAAATGGCAGATAGATGGTAGAAGGATAATCGTAACACCCTTAAAAGAATTTAAAGACGGAATATGTGAAAGTGGAGCCTTTTACGAACTGACAAGACCGGAAGAGGTGAAGCGGTTTGTGGAAGAAATTCCTGAAGACACATTGAGACTTATACAAAAAGCAGTGTCCTCAAAATTAAATACGAGTGCCGAAGATAAGAATATCGGCTAAATCATCAACAGAAAGTAAAAATATCAAATCATTAAAACTTAATAGCCAAAAGTAGAAGTCGGTTATTGTCTTTGGCACCTGAAAAGGAGCAGGAGCAATGATTAGATTTTTTGATATGTTCTCAGGCATCGGTGGCTTTAGGGCAGGGCTTGAATCCATTGACGGATATAAATGTATCGGTCATTGTGAGATAGACGAATTTGCTGACAAAAGCTATCGGTGCCTGTTTGATACAGATGGCGAGGTGTTTTTTAATGATGCAACCAAAATTGATCCAAAGGATATCCCGGAATTTGATTTGCTTTGTGCGGGATTTCCATGTCAGGCATTTTCAGTGGCAGGGAAACGAAAAGGGTTTGAAGATGCCAGAGGCACGCTCTTCTTTGAAATTGCCAGAGTGCTTAGAGAAAAGCAGCCTAAATATTTTCTCCTTGAAAATGTTCCCGGCTTGTTTAGTCATGACAAAGGGTGGACTTTTACAACCATCCTCAGTACGTTATCAGAATTGGGGTATTGTATTGAATGGCAATTGCTTAACAGCGCCGATTTCAAAGTTCCCCAATCCCGAAAGAGAATGTTCGCTTTCGGATATCGTGATATTAGATGTGCCGGAAAAGTATTACCTTTCACAGAGTGCAACCCTCAAACTCTTAGACAGGTCTTGCCGGGAAGTCAAGGTCAAAGAGGATATGACATGTCCGGACTAAGCTGCACTCTCGCGTCAAATGCAGGAGGGCAAGGCGGTAAAACGGGGATGTATATCGACATGAATGAAAATCCTTGTATCACATGCCTTGCCCGATGCATTAAAAGCAGATATAACTCAGGGATCACAAACAGACGCGGTGAAAATTCAGGCGTTTTTGAATGCCTTATGCCGTGCCTGACACCCGATAGATTAGAGAAAAGGCAACAGGGTAAGCGATTCAGACCGCATAACTGCCCGATGTTCACATTAACTGCCCAAGACATTCATGGGGTATTAGAAAACTGCAGAATCAGAAAATTGATGCCCATAGAATGTTTAAGATTGCAGGGATTTAATGATGAGCAAATACTGCCGATGCTCGAAATCAATTCGGATAATCAGCTATATAAACAAGCTGGCAATGCAGTAACCGTAACGGTTGTGAATGCAATCGGAAAAAGAATTAAATTGCTCGATGACGAGCTATACAAAAGGAGCGATAAAATATGGACATTAAATCAACAGTTCACTTAATGACAAAACCCGACAGTTCATTGAAGGCAATGGTGGATGTAAATCTGGGTGATGAATTTGTCATAAAAGGAATCAGAGTAGTGGAAGGAGAAAACGGTCCGTTTGTGTCAATGCCGCAGAAAAAAGTCGGAAATGATTACGACCAGGCATTCTTCCCAATTACAAAAGAAGCAAGAGAACAGCTTCATAAATCTGTTCTTGATGCATATGACAGAAAACTTACACAGCAGGAGGAACATAAAAATGAAAAAGGGCAGTCTAAAGGCAATAAAAAGGGACAGTCGAATGATAAACAATCCGCCAATAAATCTCAAAAAGCAGACTATGCTCCCCAACAGACCGATACAGAGCTTTCGCAGGAGGGGCAAGACGAGCAGGTAGAAGGCGGCCCTGCAATGTCAATGTGAGGTGAATGGAAATGCCAGTCCCATTTTACAGATACTCGTATAAAACAGCCACAAGCGAGATGATGACGGATCGCTATCGTGAAAGCAAAGCGGAAAACATTCGCTGTGTGAAGTATATCGAGGATGAAAACACAGGTTTTTATGCCAACGCATACAAGGATAACTGCGTTGACAGCGATGGAAAATATTCGAAACATCTTATCGAAGAATTCGGCTTGGAACGAGTAATGAGTATATATGCCGCTACATTGAAAGCGAGCATACATGACGGAAGGATATCCCCTGACATGAAAAAATGGGCAAGTGACTTCAATGCAGGACTCAGGCATGAAGAAGATAAATCTGATCTACATCTGAGTAAGATGCATATAGGCATTGTAAATATTCTTGCAAGACATGCTGTGGAGGAATACAACAAACTCAAGCTTTTTTCAAGTGAGCATTGTATAAGCACAGTTGGAGAAGATTTGACAGGAAGGGTTGTAGTGGTAAGCCCTAAACATCTGAAAGAAGAATATTGGGCGCCTGAAAATCAACTATGGCTTGCAACAGGAGGCTTTGGATGCAGTCCTACAGCCTCGGGCAGAGCAGTATATAGCACTTGTCTCATAGACGGTGACGAAAACCGATGGGATAGAGGGGATATTATAGGAATAATCAAAGATGAATACTTGCCTGATTGGGCAAGAGAGAAATTGCAAGAAATACAAAATCCAGAACAGGAATCAGGAATGGAATTAAAATAATCGGAGGTAAAAGAATAATGAAATCAAATCATAAATTAAAATCAGTAATTTCCATGGTGTTAACAGTTATTATGGTTCTCGGAACATTGCCGGGAATGACAGTGTTTGCCGCACAGAAGAATGACTATGCCGATCCGGCAGATAATTGGCTTGTTACAAACAGTAGAACAAACGAACTTGACATCAATGCAACAATCACCTATGAAACCTTATGGTGTACAAATTGTCGTATGGATACAACGGTCATGACTTACAGAGTGCCTGAATATACAAAGTCAGGTACTACGGCATTAAATCGTGGAGTTATGTGGTCAGACGGAACAATGATGGACGGAGTCAGTAAGGGTAATCTTGATAACGGAACACCGGGTGTAGATGCATATTATACCGGATATCACTGGACAAAGTCTTTGTGTCAGCATTGCGGTATTCTTAACACAGTAGACGGACCGACTGCATATTGTTACAACAAAAATGTATATGGTCTCAATAGCTGTGATCACAATTTTTTCATAGACTATGATAATACAACCTACGAACAGTACGATGAGCATCAGCACACCACTATTGTTAAGAAGGGTAATTATTGTCAATTTTGTAAGGGTACATATGCAAGGGCAAATGCCAAAAAGGAAGCACACAACCTTACAACGATTGTAGACGGTCAGGTAGCAAATAACCGATTCTTCATGGAGGAATCTTGTGAAGACTGCGGATACAGAACAAACGAATATGTAACCGCAAAAGCTGTTGTATCTTCGTATTACGGAAATGTGGATGGTAAGGCACACACATTGAGTGTAACGGACTTGTCAGATGACGAAGTTCATACAAGAATCAGATACGGGACAGAAGCAGACAGCTGCACTTTAACATCAGCACCTAATTACACAGAAGCAGGATACTATCCCGTTTACTACGAAATTGATTATAAATTCGAAGGCGAAACAATGACAGAAAACGGTGTATCCTATGTATGGCTTTTAGAAGCACCGGAGGAAAGAGACAGCAATACAGCGGTTGTTCCTCATGTTCATGATTACAGATACTTAGAAACAGTCAAGCCTACTTGCTTGGAATTGGGATATGAAAGATGGCAGTGCAGTGGCTGCGGAAACTTGTTAAAGCAGAACTATACACAGGCACTTGGTCATAACTATAAGTCAACCCTTATTCGTGAAGCGACTTGCACAAAAGGCGGTATGGAACTTGAAATCTGTACCAGATGCGGAGACTTCCATGAGCATACCACAGCATTGGCAGATCACGAATACGAGGACGAAATAGTCCCTGCAACTTGTAAAAGCGCAGGATACACCAAACATATCTGTAAGAATTGCAGAAATTCATATATCACAGATATCACTGATTTAGTAAATCACGCATTTTCAAAAATTGTAAGAAAGCCTGATTGTATCAATGGCGGTTATACCACATATATCTGTAACACATGTCACATTTCATTTACAGATGACTACACAGATGCACTCGGTCATAGTTGGGATGAAGGTCACAATGTAACCTTGCCTACATGCGAGGCAGAGGGTGTTATTGAGTACAACTGCGAAAACTGTAATGAGAAGATGATTAAGTCAGATTCAGCAACAGGACATACTCCCGGCGAGGCTGCGACTTGCACAGAACCGCATATTTGTACTGTATGCCAAACAGTGCTTGAACTTCCTACAGGCCATAGCTATAGCGAAGAGGTAATCGATCCGACTTGCACAACAATGGGACACTCTGTTTTTACATGCTATTGTGGAGATACCTAT
Source organism: uncultured Ruminococcus sp. (assembly GCA_902797885.1). Lineage (GTDB taxonomy): Bacteria > Bacillota > Clostridia > Monoglobales > Monoglobaceae > UMGS1820. The sequence continues at coordinate 37,943 of CADBUP010000180.1, read as the reverse complement.
ATAGGCAACTATACCGATATGACAGAGCATAACTACGTAGAAACAGTAACTGCACCGACTTGTGAAGAGCATGGATTTAGCACATTTAAGTGTGCGGATTGCGATGCGGAATACATTTCAAATTACACAGATAAACTCGACCATAAGTATACGGCAACAGTAACTCCTCCGACATGTACTAAGATGGGATATACCACTTATGTATGCGATGACTGCGGTGAAACTTACAAGGCAGATTATACTGAAATGTTAGAGCATAATTATACCAAACAGGTAATCGAACCTACTTGTGAAGAGCATGGCTACGCAGTATATACTTGTCCGGATTGCGGTAAGGAATTCATAGCAGACTATACGGATGTAAAACAGCACACATACACTGCAACAGTCACTCCTGCAACATGCACTAAGATGGGATATACCACTTATGTATGTTATGATTGCGGTGAAAGCTACAAAGCAGACTATACAGACAAGCTACCTCACAACTATGTGGGAACAGTAACCGAACCGACTTGCTTAAACCTTGGATATACCACCTTTGAATGTGCTGATTGCCATGACACATACAAGGCAGAATACAAGGAAGCACTCGGACACACACCATCGGAATGGATTGTGGATATAGAAGCAACAATCAATAACGCAGGTGAAAAACACATCGAATGTACGGTCTGCGGCGAAAGACTGATGACAGCAGCAATTACACAGCTTGTTGGCAGAGACTTCACCGATGAAGATGGCAATGCGGTTGTAGGTGCATACTCAATCAGATTATCTGATAAAAATGATATGCCTGTATGGAATGCAGAAATAACAATTGATGTGAACGACAATGTTCTGATTAAACTTCCCGATGGCAGACTTCTTGACTTTGCAGATCAGACCACAATTGAAGTTAAAAAGACTGATACAGGCGAAGCAAAAGAAGGACTTGCAATTCTTACAATCGATAAGAACGGCAACAATGCCACAGGTAAGACAAATGCAGAAGGTATCTTAAAAGTACCGAATGATAAGTCCTCAACAGGTGATGACAACGGTACAATCGGTAACGGTGATGACGAGATTAAGAATACTTATGTTGTAACAGTTACAGATAAGGCTAATGTAATCATACCGAACTGCGACATCAGAATCGGTGAGAGCAATAACATTGTTGTTGACCTTCCTGACGGAATCAAGCCTACAAGAGAGAACCCTGTAATCGTAACAGTGGTTGACCAGAATGGTACGGCAAAGCAGGGTGTAACCGTAATTGCAATGGGCGATGCAGACTTTATCGAAAAGGGCGTCACAGATATCTACGGCAAGATCACACTTCCTACTGCAAGCGAAGGCTATACAGACGAGAACGGTAAGGTAAATGTTGATAATATTAATGTTATTGTTAACGATGAACTCGGTGTAATTCGAAACGCTTATGTTAAGCATAACGAGGATGGTACAATCAATGTAACACTTCCTGAAGATAAATCAATCAGCTATGCAAACAGAATTACTGTAACAGTGCTGGATTCAATGGGCAAGGCTGTAAGTGATGTGAATGTAACTGTATCAGACCTTACAGAAAATACATACACAGACATTACAGATGATAACGGCAGAATTGTTGTTCCGCCTGTAAACACCGATATGACCGACAGCGAAGGCAAGGGTGTGGTAAACGGATATAATGTACTCATTACCGATGAAACCAAGCCTATTGAAAATGCATATATTGAAATCGTTGATGGTAAAATCACAGTTATGCTGCCGGAGGGTGTGGTATTCGATTATAACAACAGAATCACTGCAACAGTAACCGATAAGGACAACGCACCTGTGAAGGATATGTCTGTGACATTCACAGATGGTGCCGGAAAGGCAGAAACAAACCTTACTGATGAGAACGGAAAGGCAACCGTGCCTCCGACATACATTGATTACACAGACATCAATGGCTACTCAGAAGTAGATGGGTACATTGTAACTGTTATATGCGAAACAGGCTCAATCGAAAAAGCACAGATTATCCATAATGCAGAAGAATTGAATGAAGACAGCTCCGTAAAGACGGCAGAAAACATCGCTATCGAGCTTCCTGAAAATAGTAGATTCGATTATGCAAACAGAATTACGGTGACAGTTCTTAATAAGGCTGATAATGCTCCTGTGGCGGAAATGACTGTTAACATCTCAGAACTTCCTGTTGCTGATGCAGAAGCGAAGGTACTCAATGGCAAGACCAACGCAAGCGGCAAGGTTGTATTCCCTCCGATTAATGAGGATATCACTGATGAAAACGGCAATTCGGGTGTAACCGAAGAAAAACCGGGTAAAGGTGAAGATACAGATGGTGACGGTGTTGAGGATAAACCGGGCGAAGTTGTTACAACTACATACATTGTAAAAGTAAATGATACAAAGGGCATTATAAATGGTGCTTTCATTGAAATTAAAGATGGCAAAGTATATGTAACTCTTCCTGAAACTCACACACTTACTACATCAAACCAGATCACAGTAACAGTGCTTGATAAGGATAACAAGGCTGTTCAGGGCGTTTTGGTAACTGTTAAGGATGCTGCAACCGAAAAGAGTGCAACTACAAACTCAAACGGTCAGATTACAGTTCCAGTTAAGACATCAAGCGGTGGTTCTTCTTCCGGAGGTTCATCCGGTGGCGGTGGCGGCGGTGGATACAGCGTATCTACTGTTAATGTTAAGGTAGTGGACAAGGATGGCAAGACTGTAACAGTTTCAAAATCCACAGGCACAGATAAGGTGACTCTTACACTTCCTACAGGCAAGAACCTTGCTAAGGACGATAACTACTATACAATCACAGTAACAGACAGAACGGGTAAAGCGAAAGCTGATTATGAGGTTGTATTAAAAGACGGAAATAAGAATGAAGTTACAGGCAAGACCAATAAGGATGGTATACTGATTCTCCCGGCAGAAGAACACAAGGCATATATCGTAGGTTATGATGACGGAACTTTCAGACCGGACAGCGATATGACACGTGCCGAAGCTGCGGCAATATTTGCAAGACTTATTGCAGAGGATAAGGGCGAAAAAGTAAGCGGTAAGAACACCTTTGCTGATGTCAACAAAAATGCATGGTATTATGACTATGTCGGATATCTTGCTAAGTATGATATCATTAATGGATATACCGATGGCACATTCAAGCCTGATGAGAGTGTAACAAGAGCAGAATTTGTTGCAATGGCTGTAAGATACTACGGCTTATTCAACGAAGTTAAGAATACAGGCTACACTGTTAAGTACACAGACCTTGATAAGAACTATTGGGCATATAACGATATTGCACTTGCGAAGAACATCGGTTGGCTCAATGGCTATGCGGATGGCACGTTCAGAGGTGACAACAATATCACTCGTGCTGAAGTAGTAACCATCGTGAACAGAGCAACAGGCAGAATGGCGGATAAGGAATATGTAAAAGACAATCTCACAAAACTCAACCGCTTTACTGATGTGACAAACAGCAATTTGTGGTACTTCATGGATGTTCACGAAGCAGCGAACACCCATATGGCAAACATCGTTGAAGATGCTGAAACTTGGGTGAAATAATCCCTTAAAATATGTATAGAGAGCAGTCCGGAAAGACTGCTCTCACATATACAAATATTCTTTCACATTCTTAAAAACTTTGTCTGGACTTATGGCAAAAGGTGTGGTATTGTTTGTGTTGCCAAAGGGCAAATCAAATAATCAGGAGGAACAAACCATGAAGAAAAAAGCGATAGTTACAGGACTCTTAATGACACTAATGCTTCAGAGTGCGGTGTCAGCCGCAGAAATCAAGACATACGGTCAGGACGAAAACGATAACCCATACTTTGTCGAGCATGAAAGTAAAATCACACTCGATGCAAACGGTGGGTACTTAGGTTCAGGGTATCTTGGAACACAAAACACGATTGAGGTAACAACCGAAAAAGGCAAAATCGAACTGCCAATCCCATACAGAACATCAGACTATGACTTTGAGGGATGGTACACCGAAGACGGTGATAAGGTAACATCAGATACCGAATACTATACAGATGCGACACTCTATGCACAGTGGAACATCATAGGCGAAAGGACAATAACCTTCTCATCAGACGGCGGTACAGACATACTGCCAATCACCGCAAAATATGGTGAAAAGGTAAGTATTGCAAGCCTGATACCAACAAAACCGGGATTTGCATTCAAAGGATGGTACACTGATGCCCGAACAAAAGAAAACAGGGTAACAGAAATAACCTTGACTGATGATATAACGGTCTATGCAAAATGGGAACAGGTTTCGAATACTGTCAACACAATCAGAAAAGACTGGATATATTGGACTGATGAAGAGATTGCCATGAACCAAGAAATAATGGAAAATCAGTATAAGCCGACATACTCGACTGAGCAAATCTTAAAGCTCATACAGATGCTTCAGCAAATACTGATGGAAATAAAATAACACAAAATCAAAGGGCATGCCACAGGGTATGCCCTTAAATTATGCAAAGAAAGGATTGATTAAAAATGGGTGGTTTCAAACTTCCAAGCCGTCAAGCAGTAGAAAGATTAAGAGAGCAGTATCTGCCCGGCACAAGAATCTTGCTCCTTAAAATGGATGATCCCTATTCAAAACTGCAGCCGGGAGACAGAGCCACAGTTGAAGGCGTTGACGATGCAGGAGGATTAATGTGCAGATGGGATAACGGCGAAGGGATTTCGCTTGACTACTTTGAGGATGACTACAGAAAACTGACAGCCGAGGAATTGGCAGAAGAACAAGCTATGGCAGATCCTGAACAGGATAACGGTGAACTGAATATGGGAATGTGAGGTGCTTAAATGAGTTTACAAAATAAAATATCCATTGATATATCGGCAATCAATCCTCTAACCAAAGAATACAATTATGCCACCATAACACTTCCTGCCACACCTATGGAAATCGAGGATGCATTTCAAAAAGCAAGAGTAACGAAAGACGGAGAATATTTCGTAGAAATAATTAGTTCTCCAAAAGTTCCAAAACTTGGTGAAGTATATATTGATGGCGAAAAAAATATTGTAGAGCTTAACTTATTAGCTAAGAAATTAAGCCTATTAGATGATAATCAGCTGACAGTGTTCAATGCGTTATTTGAAAACAGTATAGACGATGATATGATGGCTCCGTCTTTAGAGGAACTCATTAATATGACAGACGGTCTTGGAAAGGTAATTCCGGTACATGGAATAACAACCGATGAACAACTTGGAGAGTTTGTTATTGACAATAATTTGAGTGAAGTGTTGCAAACTGCATCAGATGATGTATTGGAATATGTTTCGACCAAAATTGTCGGGCAGAAATTCAGGGAGATGGAAAAGGGTGTGTTCTATAACGGAGCATATATTCCGCTTGGTGCATACGAGAAACAGTATGGATATAAGAGTCCGTCAAAAGAACAGCTTGAAGTTAAGAATCACTATGCATTTGCACTAAATATTGCAGAAGCACCGGTTAATGATAGTGAAGAAACTGCTGACTCCGCAGAATGGATATACTTGCCGGCGGATAAGGAATACATCAATGGCATAGCAAGAATTCATAACGAGGGTTGCATAGAGGATTGCGTGTTCTATGAATTCAAGAGCGTATTTAAATGTATTGATTCACAGGTATTTGGCGATATGCAGGACTTCGATAAGCTCAACGAGATTGCGCAAAGATATGTAAGGCTTGATGATGCAAACAGAATTAAATTCAAGGCAGTAGTGGAAACGGTTGAACCACAGACACTTGATGAGGTGCTTGAAATATCGGATAACCTTAATAGGTATGAACACTCATACTATTCTGTAAGTGAAGGAGACTTTGCTATGGAATATTTGGCAAGACAACTTCCTACTAACTTTGATATGAATGCATTTGATAAAAGAGAAGTGCGGAATTTCGGAGAAAGAATAATTATGGGTATGGAAGCAAAAGTAACAGACTATGGTATAGTTTCAGCAAAAGACCAAAGTCTGTATGAAACAATTACAGCTACCAAAAACGAACAAGAAGAGGAATATCAGGACGAAATTGAAACACAGGATGAAGGATATGGAGGTATGACGATGTGATTAACAGAGAAGAAATCGGAAGGAATATAAAGGCTCTCCTCAGAGGATTCGCAGACAGTAAAACCGATATCGAAATAACTGTCAGAAGCAATAAGGAAGCTGATGTGTATCTTGACGGAAACAAATTCAATACATACTTAATCGAAGAAAAGCGCTTTCTGCATAACATTCCTAAACCAATGAAAAGGCAGGAAGCCTTTTCGATTAGCGTAATTATTGTAAGGGATGACTTGGAAGAAAAATTCAGTATGTATGAGGGAGCAGAATTACAACTTCCGGCAACGGTTAACGAGATAAACGATGCATTTCAAAGAGCAAGAATAACAGACAAAAATCAAAGATATTCATTGGAAGAATGTTTGGTGTACGGTAATGACATTATGCCGAGGATAGATTGGGGAACCGATGACTTTGAACGACTCAATTATCTTGCAAAAGTGATGAGTAACTTCACAAGCCGTGAGCATGAATTGTTTAAAGGATTTATACAAACTTTGCCTGACGAGGAGTTCTTGATTAGAAATCTCATAAACGGAGCATATAACCTTGATGGATGTTCGATTATCAACGACCTGCAAAATGATGAACAACTTGGTAAAATCTATATCGATAACGGATGGATTGAGTGGCTGACGGATGTGGATAAAAGGGTATGGAAGTACATCAACTATGATAAACTCGGCAGAGACATAAGAGAATCGGAAGGCGGTATTTATACAGAAGACGGCTACTTTGTAAACTCCAAAGAAGAATATAAACAGGTATATGACGGAATAACATTTCCTGAAGTGTTTGAGGATGATGAATACATCTTTAAATTGCAAATTTCAAGGAAACCGGAGGAGTATGAGTCGGAAGAGGGGAGTCAAGGTTGGCTGACACTTCCTGCATCAAAAGAAGGGAAAGCAAATTTCCTCAAAAGAATTGGTGCAGAGTCTTTTGACGATTGTATTCTTGTTGCAATTCAAAGCATGGAAGAACATATACCGATGTGTATTAAAGACTTGTCGCAACTTGGACCGCTTAATTCGCTTGCACACAGAATGCGTGATATGGAAAAGTCAGGAGAACTTGCAAAGTTCAAGGCCGCTTTATCTGTTGCCAACATTCATTCGGTGGATGATGTAATCCTTATTGCGAATGAAATAGGAAAATACAAACTGTATCACGAACCGACATCGATAATCGAATATGCAAAGGTTAAATTCCGGTCAGAATACGGAGATAAACTTCCCGAACACTTAGTACAGCATTTCAATTTTGCAACATATGGTGAAACCCTGTACAACAAAGGCAACTTGAAAGTAACTGAGTACGGTGTACTCGAAACACCTATCCGTAAAAATGCAGACGAGAGTATGGAGGTAAGCTAAGGAACGGAGGTGATGGCATGAAAATCAATATTACAAGAGAAGGAATTGTTGAATGTTACGGTAACCGAGCAGGATTCGTAAAGTATAAAACTGCCGTAATTGATGAGATGTTCAAAAGGAATGAGGTGTCAGAATATCTAAAGGAACAACATGGCTTTGAAGTAGTTTGGGAAAAAGGAGTATATGACAGGCTAATCAAGGGCGATATTCAGGATAGCATTATGCTGAAATCATGCAGAATCCATCAACTTAAACCGGGGATAGATATGCGGATGAAATATATAGGCTACGAAGACCTTATTAATAAAGGTTACGGAGAGCCTGATATCGCAAACTATCGCATGGTATATGATGGGGATGTTGGCACAAATAATCTTGAAGAGATTTATGATTTGTTTAATCGGGATAACTTGCCGAGCGAATACACAGGATATGCCTTGTCAATGTCAGATATCATCGAACTTTATGACGATTCAGGGAGCAACTTCTATTATGTAGACAGCAGAGGGTTTATAAAACTTGATATGCATCAGATTGAAGAAACTCAAAGCAAGGAGAAAAAGATTGATGAAATCAAAAAGCCGGAAATGCCCAAACCTAAAGAAGAACATGAGATGAAGAAACAGGAAGAACCTATATTCCAAGCTGAACCGACTGCCCAGCAGGAAGAATTTCAAGTCGAAACCTTTAAAATCAGTATGTAACGGAGGGAGGTGATGCGGATGAAAATAGAAGCAAGAATTACAAGTATTGTTGGCGGTGAAAAACTGAAAGCATATGCAAGTGTGCTTATTGAGAACAGTTTTTTGGTAAAAGGGATCAAGGTCGTTGATGGCTCAAACGGAAGATTTGCAGCCATGCCGAGCAGACGAACCAGAAAAGGTGAGTATGCGGATATTTGTTTCCCGATTACCAAAGAATTAAGGAAAGAAATTGAGCGTGAGGTACTTGAAACCTACGCTAAGAAAGTGGAGGAAATGTAAAATGAAAAGGTTCACAAAATTAGAAAGAACAAGACTAATAATTCATAAAAAACTGCTTGATAACAGCGGTCAAGGTGCCTTGGATACCGCAGTCGTTGTATTGATAAGCATTGTACTTGGGGCATTGATCCTTGCCGGTCTCTATGCACTACTTGATGATACGGTGCTTCCTACTTTAACTACCAAGATTCAGGAAATGTTCAATTATACGCACTGATGAGTCATTGTATAATCTTAATCATCCTTATAATCACAAGCGTGGCAGACTTTAAAAGACGTGAAGTTCCCGTTCTTTGCCAAGTCGCACTGATACTTGTATTGCCATTTATATATGTGAATGAGAATGTGTGGGGTATTTTACTTGCCCTGCCTTTTTTAATTGCATCAGGAATAAATGACAGTATGGGCGGTGGCGATTGGAAAATGGTAGGACTTCTCGGTCTTTGTTTGGGTTTGCCAAAGACGTTCTGCATAACGGTTATAGGATGTATGGTGTTTATTATAGTTGGATATATTCTGCAGACGGGTAAGGGAAAGGGAAAATCACTCTTTCCCTTTATCCCTGCACTTACAGTAGGATACATTGTAACATTAGCTTTATCGTGAAAGATAAGCTGCTTCTCTTCCACGATACACGAAAGGAGAATGGAATTGGATAAGATAAAAGAATTTTTTCAGAATAGAACGGTACTCGGAGCAACTTGTATCGTAGTAGCACTTATTCTGTGTTTTGTAATTTCACCGATAATTTCAAACACAGGAGATAAAACCATAACAGTAGTAAGAGTAACCGCAGATATTAAAAGCGGTGACGAAATAACGAAAGATATGGTAACAGAGATAAAAATGTCAAGTACAAATCAGCCGGAGGGAATTGTTTCATCGGATGATGATGTAATCGGAAAGTTTGCAGCACTAGATATGATGAAAGGCGATAATGTCCTTAAAAGTAAGGTGTCAGACACACCCTATGTTGAAAACACATATCTTGCAGGACTCAACGGCTCGAACAGGGCAATCTCTGTAACCTTAAAATCCTTTGCCACAGGACTGTCAGGTAAACTGAAGTCAGGTGATATTGTATCAATTATTACTCCCGACTATCAGAAAACAGGCATGACAATCATTCCGCCCGAATTGCAATTCGTCGAGGTTATTGCAGCAACAAATAAATCAGGAGCAGATGTGGATGAAACGGCAGAAAACGAAGATGACCTGCCAAGCACAGTAACACTCCTTGTATCAGAAAAACAAGCACTTCTGCTTGCAGACCTAGAAAAATCAGGTACAATCCATATGTCGCTTGTGTATAGAGGCAATCGTACAAAAGCAGAGGAATTTTTAAAAGCACAGGAGGAGTTAAACAACGGTACTGAGCAGGAAAAACAAGAAGGTCAGGAGGAAACACCAACGGAATCGGCTGAAAGTGAGGCGGTGGAAAATGGTAATGCGCAATAATCAAGTGCTTGCAGTATGGGGTTCGCCGTCAAGCGGAAAGACTTTGGTGTCGGCTAAACTTGCAAACTATATAACCGGGAAAGGTTATGATGTGGCACTTGTTCTTTGCGATATGGATGCGCCGCCGTTGCACTTGCTTGTACCTCTGAACAGAATTGAGGAGCAGAAGTCTTTGGGAAGCATCTTGGCGGCTGTCAAGATAAATAAAAACCTTATTCTGCAAAACAGCATTACTGTCAAGAAAAATGACCACATATCCATAATCGGAATGTTAAAGGGCGAAAACAAATTTACCTATCCGAACTATACACAGATTCAGGCAAGCGAACTCATTTCCGAACTGCGTGAAATAGTAGACTTCGTGATAGTTGACTGCTCAAGCCATTTGTCTGACGATATTCTGTCAACGGTGGCGCTTATAGAATCGGATTGTGTGTTAAGGCTTATAAACTGCGATTTGAAATCTGTGTCGTATCTGTCATCCCAATTACCCTTGCTTGCGGACAGTAAGTTCAAGGCGGATAAACAGCTCAAGGTCGCAAATGATGTGAAATCCATTCATTCCAACGAGAATATTGAGCAGGTTATAGGCGGTGTAACCTTTACAATTCCGCACAGTGACTTGGTTGAAAAACAGTATTTAAGCGGTGAATTGTTATTGGATACACCGACAAAAAGAGAAACAAAAGAATTCAGGCAAGTGATTGAGGATATAGCAGAGGAGGTGTTTGACCTATGAGTATGCAAAACAACTCACATGACTTATTCTTCGCACCAACGGAAAAAAGGGAATTCCCAAGTATTCTCGCTGAAGTTCAAGAGTATATTTCAAGCAAATATGCTGCACTTCTTGTGGATACGAGAAAAGACGATGTAAAACAGCAGATTAAGTTTTATATCCGGAAATACCTCTCTGACAACAGAATCACCGCTGATGGTATGTCTGATGAGGAACTTGTAAACCGCTTATATGTGGAAATGGCAGAGTTCTCGTTCCTTACAAAATATATATTCGGCTCGGGCATAGAGGAAATTGATATCAATGCCTGGAATGATATAGAGATATACAGAGCCGGTGGCGTTAAGGAGAAACTGAACGAGAAGTTTGAATCACCGCAGCATGCAATAAATGTAGTAAGACGAATGCTGCACACATCGGGAATGGTACTTGACAATGCCTCTCCTGCAGTGCTTGGACATCTGTCAAAGAATATCCGTATATCAGCACTCAAGACTCCGCTTGTAGATGAGGATGTTGGTGTATGCGCATCAATCAGAATTGTAAATCCGCATAACTTTGATAAGGGGGATTTTGTAAAGAGCAGTACAGCAACAGAGCCTATGCTTGACTTCCTTTCACAATGTTTCAGATACGGAGTCAGTACATGCGTTGCAGGTGCAACAGGAAGCGGAAAAACAACTATTGCAGGGTGGATGTTATCAACCATACCAAATGATAAGCGTATATACACAATCGAAAGCGGCAGCCGAGAATTGGCACTCGCAAGGAGAAATGATGATGAAACTATACTAAACAGTGTAATCCACACCCTTGCAAGACCGTCAGAAAATGAGATGCAAAATATTGACCAGGATATACTGCTCGACTATGCACTCCGATTTAATCCCGACTACATTTGCGTAGGAGAGATGAGAGGCCCTGAAGCATTCTTGGCACAGGAAGCAAGCCGAACAGGACACCCGGTTCTGACAACTATCCATTCAAACTCTTGTGAAGCCACATACAGGAGAATGGCAACACTTTGTAAGAGAAAATATGATATGGCAGAAGATGTACTCCTGGATTTGGTTACGGAAGCATTTCCGCTTGTGGCATTCTCAAAACAGCTTGAAAACCGAGAGCGTAAACTCATGGAGATTATGGAATGTGAAATAAAGGCTGACGGCACAAGGGAATACAGAACAATATATCGGTATCATATAACCGAGAACAGGTATGATGATAAAGGTAAATTCATCATTAAAGGCAGACATGAATTTGTGTCCGAAATATCAAAAGGACTGCAGAAAAGGCTTATAGAAAACGGTATGCCGAAGGGCGTACTTGATAGAATTTGCCGAGGGGAGGCGATAGGCGTATGCTGACACTCAGAATACTCAGCTTTATGGCATTGGTGGTGGGTGCATTTAAACTCTTTGGACTAAGATTCGGGGAATTGTTTGAGAATTTCATAAACAAGCCTCAGAGCATTAAAACACAGATTGCAGAAGTAACCAACCGTAAAAAGAAAAGATTTATTTTAAGGCAGATTGAGGAGGTATCCGAAATTATGCGGATTACCGGCAGGGAAGATAAAATCCCTGTCATTTTTATTGCTTGCGGTGCGTTTGCAATAGTCGGCACAATCATTGCATCGCTCCTTAATAATGTGTTTATGATACCCATTCTTGGACTTGGAATGATGGCTCTGCCGATATGGTATGTGAAACTTACTGCAAGTCATTTCAGGAAAGATGTGTCGGAGGAATTGGAAACAGCACTTTCAATAATATCGACAGCCTATATCAGAAATGAGGATATCGTAACCGCAGTGGAAGAAAACATCTCATACCTTAACCCACCGATACAGAATATCTTCACAGACTTTCTCGTGCAGCTTAAACTCATAGATTCGGATGTGATAAAAGCCATAGAGAACTTAAAAACAAAGGTGGAGAATGATGTATTTAAGGAATGGTGCGATGCATTGATCCAATGCCAATACGACAGAAACCTCAAAAACACATTAACACCGATAGTAACCAAACTATCGGATATTCGTGTAGTGAATATGGAACTGGAGCTGACACTTGCCGAGCCTCGAAAAGAATTTATCATCATGGCAATCTTGGTAATTGCCAATATCCCATTGATGTACTTTCTGAATAAGGATTGGTATGCGGTGCTTATGTATTCCACCATAGGCAAGCTGATACTTGCCATTGATATTGCCGCAGTGTTCATCTGCGGAGCATTTGTAGTTAAATTAACAAGACCGATAGAATTCAGGAGGTGAGCGAGATGGCAGATAAAGAAAAGTTATGCCCGAATTGTCAGACAGGACTTGATGCGTTAAAACTTGATCCGAGAGAACCAATGTGCATCTATATGTCGCTGTACGGCAAAGACGGTTGTAAGAAATATGCTCCCATCTGCGGAGGTGGATGTAAATGAGGATTTTTATACTTTTAATAGGTCTGTCCTTTGGATTATATTTCATAGCAGCAGACAGACTAAAAATACCTTATTTGAAATCATCAAAAGCAATTATGAATCTCGGCAGGTCGGACAGAAAACTGACACAGACCATTGAGGCATTGATAATGGATTTGAGCATAAAACTTTCCAAATTCATACCGATGGACAGATATAAAAAGAACAGGCTATCAGCCACGCTTCAAGCTGCCGGAATAAAGATGACACCTGAATGCTATCAGGCGCATGCAATAATCAAGGCATTGTTGGTCGGTTTGCTCGTTATACCGTGCATAATGATATTTCCGCTGATTGCAATAGTGGTGCTTGTACTTGCAGTTTTGGTGTATTTCAAAGAATACCAAAAGGCAGACAATCAGATGCAAGAGAAGAGGGAGGAAATTGAAACCGAACTGTTACGACTCGTATCGACCATAGAGCAGGAACTGAAGTCGAGCCGGGATGTACTGTCAATCTTGGAGTCATTCAAGAAGTCAACAACTCCTGCCCTTGCTGATGAAATAAGCATTACTTGTGCAGATATGAGGTCAGGCGGTTACGAGGTAGCACTGATGAGATGGGAAGCGAGAGTGAACTCGCCAATGCTTTCTGACGTTGTCAGAGGTTTGATATCTGTAATAAGGGGCGATGACGGAGTAATGTATTTTCAAATGCTCTCTCACGATTTCAAGCAAGCTGAACTTCGTAAGCTGAAAGCACAGGCACAGAAAATACCGGGTAAAATCCGTATATTTTCAATGATAATGCTGATGTGCTTTATAGCCACTTACCTCATAGTGATAGCAGTTCAGGTGATTCAAAGTTTAGGAGTAATGTTTTAGGGGGTGTTAATGATGAAGAAATTATATAAAGTATCATATATGCAGTGGAAAAGCGATCTTTCGGGGCTATATGAGTGTGAAGAATTGTCTGTAGGAGAAAATAAAAAGGAAGCAATCGCAAAAGTCCAGGAAAATGCAGAAAAAGATGCAAGGCTTTTTGATGCAGAGGAGATAACAAACATTTTTGGATACAAGGTTATATTGGATAACGGAGAGCTGAATCTCGATGCCGAAAAAATAAATATAACTGATGTAGCGAATGATGTTAGCAAACAAAATATTTTCGATATGGCGATTGATGAAGCCTGCAGACAGTGGTGTGATTTCATAAACGAAGCACCTGAGAGAAAAGACGGCGAGGGCTTTGCAAAATTCTTTTATGACATATTCAATGAAAAGGTTTCCGATGTGATGCTGAATGTAACTAATAACATAAAAGACGAAGATGCAGAGATATTGATGCAATTCAAAAACCCAATGGAACTCATAATGGCAGTAGGTCAGCGTGATAAACATTCACTAAACCCAATCAGAGATACTGTAGAGTATGTAAATAGCCACGACATTTATACACTGCCTTTTGAGCTTAATTACAGTAAAGTTACTAATGAAGCAAAGCAAAGGCATGAGGCACTTGAAGAGATTCTGCATATTATCCCAAACCCGAGTTTCAAGTCGTCAATGGGCTGGCTCAGTTATTTCAGGAATATTGCTGTGGAATATGGGGATGAATCCATGCGTCCGGAAAATCCATATACGGATTTTATATCTATGTTAGAAAGAATCCGGGGAGAGTTCGGAATGGATATTTTGCAGAAGATTTACGATTTCGGGTGTGAGACAAAAGATTGGGATATATGTGAAGATTCGCTCTATACAATAGCCGAATATCTCGAAGACGGAAATGATACAACCGAAGTAAGCGAAATGGCACAATCGGGATATTTTCTGCATAGCTATGAGGAACTGCAAAAGCAATTGGAACAGAGTGAAGTAATGGATATGAATATGTGAGGGAGGTGGAATAAATGGCATTAAAGGATATGTTTCGTGAAAAAATCGAAGCGGAATATGAGGACTGTTTGGAAATGATAAGCGGATATGATCCGGAGGAAATTGCAGAAGAATCAAGGTATATAGCAGATTTTCAATCGGTATATACATATTTACACGATAATGAACCTCTATCCGATGAACAAATGCTGCATTTTATGAAAATAGAGCATGCGATTGATCTCATTGCAAACCGATATAGCCCGCAGGAAGAAGAAATGCACAGCGCATTTATGATTATATGTGAGGACATAACGGATAACAAACTTTATGCAACAGGCTGTTCGAAAAAGGTAAATGAATTGCTCAAAAGAATGGGTGAGGAATTGGATGAAACTTCAAAGCCGGATGAAGTTGCAGAGGTTGAGAAAGAAGTGTTTGAATACATGATCAATATTTCCTCTAATATCAGTAATCATTTGGCAAAGAGTTTATTGCAGTTTAAAAAACCTATAGAGGTTATACGAGCAGCGACAAAAGGAAGCTCATCTCTTATACATGTAACAAGTGAAACTGAAGAATATATTGATAATCATGACATATTTACTTTGCCTCACAAACTTGATTATGACAGAGTAATAGATGAATCAAAATGGAGACACGAAGCCATAAATACAATCTTAAATATTGTTCCAAATCCGGATTTTACGAGGACAATGAGGTGGCTTGATTTTTTCAGAACTCTCGAGGACCAAGGACAGGAATTTGAAGATGATCCGTATGCAGGATTTGTCAGGGCATTAAATGTGATTAATGATAATCAAGGAAAAGCCATTCTGCAACAGCTTTATGATTTGGAAAAGGACACATTGATTTTAGAAAATGAACTGATTGAGGCTGCGAAATACCTTGCTGGTGGCGGTGACTACAGTAAAATCCCCGAACTTGCAGAAAATGGATTCTTTGATGTATCGTGTCAAGGATTAAACAATCAGAATGAAGATGAGGAGCAAGAACAGCAAGGTGGGATGGATTTATGCTGAAGAGAATATTTAGAAATCGTGGTTCAGGATACATAGATGTGGTGGTAATCATTCTATCAGTAATGATGGTCATAGCATTGGCAGTCAGTGTGTTCCCTGTATATGTGGCAAAATCGCAGCTTGATACATTTGCGCAAGAACTCTGCAGAGAGGCAGAAATCTGCGGCAGGATTGGAAGCGAAACGGATAGCCGTGAGATTGTCTTAGAAGAAAGGCTTGGTTTAAGTCCGACAGTTACATGGTCCAAAACAGGCAATATACAACTGAATGAAGAATTCACTGTGGATCTGACAATGGAATACGATATAGGCTTTGGCGGATTTGGATCATTCCCTGTCACTATTCGGTCAAAGGCTACAGGCAAAAGTGAGGTGTACCATAAATGATGAATAATAAAGGCAATGCCACTGTTCTCGCAGTGGCAGTTTGTATGTCACTAATCCTCATAATGTGTGTAATCTTTGAATACATCCAAATGCTCGTTATCTGCAACGGCATAAAGAATGCGGTGCAGTCGGCAACGGTTTCCATTGTGGTAGCAAACTATGACGATGCATACAGCCAATTGCGTGAAGGATATAGCGGAGGTTATACATACATAGATTCATCATTTACCGAAACCATAGACACGGGTAATATATATGCCCGGCTTGATGAACTCTTAGCCTTAACCGAAGATGGCGACAAACATACCAAGTACAACGGAACGGTTAAAGAGTTTAGCATATCCAATCTTGTGCTTGACTTTGAAAACACAGACTTTGCTCAAGGAGATGCTTCAAAAAACCTAAATGGAACGGTTATGGTGGATGTCGAAATCCCTGTCAGGTTTGGCGGCGGGGAACTCGTTCCCATACAGTTCACAATGAAGGTAAAAGCAGAGTATGTGCCTAAGTTTTAGCCAACCAATCGCATTCATATAAGGGGGTGTTTATGTTAGAGTTAATAAAAAGCATATCGTATGACCAAGGAGAAATCATAAGAAACATTTTAAAGCTGCATGTGCCTGACGGTAAGATAGACTGTGATGCTACATACAGTAAAGGTGTGTTTTATACAAACACAGGGATTGAGAAACCTTTGTACAGGTATGATATAAAGCCTCAATACGATGATGTGGAGTATGCCGATTGCAGATGTCTGCCGCATCCGGATAATTCGCTGAACTGCATCATGTACGATCCGCCATTTCTTGCTACCACCGGAAAGTCTCTGAATGAGAATGGTGACAACAACATTATCAATAAAAGATTTGGTGTTTATCAGAGCGAAACAGAACTGCACCGGTTTTACAAAAATTCTTTGGCAGAGTTTTATAGAATTCTGAAAGAACATGGTATCCTCATATTCAAATGCCAAGACAAAGTAAGTTCAGGCAAGCAATACTTATCACATGTTTTTATTATAAACGAAGCTGTGAAGATAGGATTTTATCCAAAGGACCTCTTTGTACTGCTTGCGAAAAACAGAATTGTGGCAGATTGGCAGTTGCAAAACCAAAAGAATGCACGAAAGTTTCATTGCTATTTTATAGTTTTTGAGAAATGTAATAAGGTGGTTAAATACATATAATTTCTCTGAATTTGACTATGGTATTATTGCATTTTACATATTCTGAAAGCCTTGTTTTATTTGTTTCGTAGATTATGAAAACCTTTATGGACTTGTGAAATTTTCTGTGGTATTGTTTGTCACGAAAGAAGGTGAACAGACGATGGCAAAGAGTCAACCTGTATACATCCGCAAAGGTGAAAAGGTTATGAAAGCAATACAGGACATAGGTTACAGACATTCAAATTGGCAGGTATTTCAAGACTTCATTGCATTATCGGCAATATCCATAAGCAATACGGTGGATTGGAATAATGCAGCGGAGCGAGAAACTGAATATTCGGAGATTATTAAAAGATACAACGAAGAAGAAAGGCTCAAACTTGCACAGGCTTTAAGAGTGTTAATAGATGAAATGACACAGGAAGCTGAAAACGGAGGACCATACGACATCTTAGGTTCAGTCTTTCATGGGTTGGAACTGCACAACAAGTACAAAGGACAGTTCTTCACACCGTTTCATGTATGCAAATTCATGGGCGAGGTAACATTAGGCGATCCCGTAAACGAGGAAATCTACGGAAAAGACTATATTTCAGTATGTGAGCCGTGTGTGGGTTCAGGAGCGCTTGTTCTTGGATTTGCTTCAGCGATGCATGGCAGAGGGATGAACTATCAAAGAGAGTTATGCGTGACAGCTTGTGATATAGACATAAAGTGTGTGCATATGGCATATCTGCAACTTGGGCTGTTCGGAATACCTGCTAAAATAATACATGGCAATTCATTGACAGGTGAGGTGTGGTCGGAATGGTACACACCGATGTATATGATACAAGGCTGGGCGTTCAAAGAAAGGCGAACAATGCAGGATATTGCAAATGCACAGAAGATTAAAGTAGCAGAGCAAACAATTCAACCACCGATAGAAGAATTACTAAACATTAGGGAATTAGAAAACGGACAGTTACGCTTATTCTAAAACAAAAACTATAGCCGAAAGGTACTTTATGAAAGGGAGTGAAGCGGTGAACAAGTATGATGAAATGCGACAAAGGCAACAAGAGGAGTTCAACAAGCTGCCCATCAAGTTTGCATATGGCAATGACCAATTTAAAAAGATGATGCAGGAGTTCGGTTTAAAGGAAAATCAGACAGACAAGCTTTACAGCCTGTCGAGTGCAGGTGGATACTATTTAAAAACAGATGCACCTAAAATCAAAGCATGGCAAAAGGCTACCACAGAGGAACTTAGCAATGCAATTGCAGAAGATACCACAGGCGAAGGGTTTATACTTGATATGTTCTATTCGGAACTGTGTAATCATGAATACGGTTACACAATGGATGATGAATATACACTCGACGCACTTGGGTACACTCCGAAAGACATTGCAACCAATCCGGCACTAAAGAGAGGCCTTGAATTGGCAAAGCAAAAAATACTTGATGAACAGTCCTGTGATGAAACTATGGACATGACGATGTAAGGCAAATGGATACTGAAAGGAGAAAAAACTATGAAAAGGAAAGCTAAAATCATAATCAGCACAGCAGCGACCATCGCACTTGTATGTGCAGGCGGTGTGTGGTACTTTACAAGTCAGCCGCATACTACACGGATAGCCACAGAAGTCGGCGAAGAAAGTAAAGAGCAGGAAGTCGTGGTCAAAATCAATGAGAATATCGAAGTTCCCAAAGTGTATGAAACAATCGTGGATGAATCGGGTAATGAGGTAGTAGCAGAGGTGCAGGAAAACGCACCTCCCGAGAAAAAGCCTGAAGCACCGACAGAAAAGCCGAAATCAAGCGGAAGCTACACAAATCCCGATGCACCTCCGACATATACAAAGGAGCAGACAGTGATCGAGGATAAGCCGAAACAGCAGGTAAGCCAAAATACATCAGTCGGCGGTTCAAAGGTATATATTGACGGATTCGGATATGTTGAACAGGGAAGCAATACCCAAACAAAGACAGGTCAGTCAACAGGCGATATCAACAAAATGGTCGGCTCTATGGATTAAAGAAAAGGAGACGGGAAGATGGTAAATGTAAATATTCAGAATGGAAATGAGTCGGTAGTTATAGAACTGCCGACTGACCGTTATATCTTACACCAAAAGATATGGGATATCGGCATCAGAGAAAAGCCTGAAAACATAAAGCTTACTGATGCAGATGATTCGGTTTATAAAGTGAAGCTGAGTTCGGATTCGGACTTTGGAAACAGTATCATAAAGCTATTTAATGAGGATTATAGCTTGGATGATGTAAATGCTTGTATATACAAACTTGAAAACACACGGCTTTCGATACTTGAAGATATGGAAGGCGATATCCTGCATGAGCAGTTTGCATCACCGGAAGAGTTGATGGAAGAACTTAATAAAAGAACAAGCGAGCTGATAAATGTATCGGTAGACTACTATTGTCCGCTTACCATTCAAATGATGGATGATGACTGTGTCGATTACTTCGAGGTTGATAATGGGTATGCACTGTCAAATGAAGAGACAATAAGAGAAAGGCTTATGGCAGAGCAGAATGAAGACCTGAATGACATGGCATATTACTTTGACGGAAGTGAAACAGCAAAAGATAAGCTTGTATCAGCAATATGGGATGTCAAGGAAGTCAACGGAACTCTATATGGAGTAATCCATACACATCTGACAGAAAAATTCACTCCAGAGGAAGAAAAGGATTGGGTTGATGAACTGATAGGTCAGGCTGCCGATGGATTCGGCGAAGGCTTTGAGCAAAGGGAAATCAAGATAGACGATGGATATATCTGCGTATCATTCTGGAATGGAAGCGATGACTACTTTATGGAAAATCAAGACGATTTCGAAAACAGAATGGTGGATGATCAGAATATGGGTATGCAGATGGGAGGAATGTGAAATGGGAGTTCTGTTCTCAGTAGTAAAACTCACTGCGAATGATAAAACAGGGGGATTGCTCGTTGGAGGGATTCCGAAATCACCTGAAGAACTCAAAGGGTGGTTTAAGTTTTGGGATTTTGTAAATGAAATAGATGAAGACGATGTGGTAAAGGTCAGAGCAGAAGGCTACATCTATGGCGGGGATAAAACGTTCGATGCCACACCTGAAGAGGTTGCATACTTTATGCAGAGAATCAAAACAAACAAAGATTTTGTTGAGCAAAGGTGTACAAAGGCAGCAAATGCAGAATTCTCCTTTACAAAATCAGAAGAACACCAATTCGGAATGGAGATGAGTTAAGATGTGGAAATGAGAAAATGAAAGGAGGAAATTATCCAATGAAAAGGATAATCGCATTTTTTTGTATGCTTGTCATTTGCATATCGGGAGGCATGAGCGCATATGCGGTTGGTGACGGAAATGTAGATGGCGGCGGTGGTGGAATGGGAAGCGGCACCTCGACAAACAAATGGATACCGGGTGAGGAAGGTGTACGAGTAACTGTAATCAGGACAACTGATGGTTCACAGGTTTCAAGTTCTTTCGATATGGCAGACTTTGCACTGAGAGATAATGTAAACAACTTCGGAATATACAGTAAACTGGCATACCGAAGCGGATTATCCCTCACCCCACAGGCAGGAAATTACAGGGTTGTAAGACCGACTCTGGCAATCCCGCAAATAATATCAACAGGAAGCAGACAAGCGAGTATAGACGAAATTAAGCGGTATTTTTGCAGTGAATATGCAGTACAGCTTGTAGCAAATCAAACAGGAATAGAATATGCCACCTTAATAAGCGGAGATTACAAAATCCTTATTGAGCCTGTGGCATATTTTTTGTTTAACGGCAACTATTTCGCTATGTCCGCACATCAGGCGGCAATGTGCGACCAAATATTAAGCGGCGGACTCAGGTCAAAGATGGTCAGCCTGACACATAAGAATCTGCCGCTTTCCATGTTTTTGGAGCGACCTGATTTGGGTTATGCTGCATGGAACGGAAATCGGTCCAAAGCAGTGTCCAATGACACGATTATAAATTATCTCGGAATCGGTATTGTAAAATTTACAGAGGAAGAAATTATAACCGAAATGGAATTCCCCGAGCCTGATGACGGCGGTGGTGGAATGTTTGGGTTTGGTTGGTTATTCGGTGCAGGAAATGCAGGAAGCCCCGGACGATATGTATATCGCACAGATACCGATGTAATTACATCGGTGCGTGTGTATGCAGACAGGGAATATAATCCTGATAATCCATTAACAGCGAGATTCGTAGTCGGAGGAAACAATTATGTCGTAAGAAATATTGTAATCCCCGAAAGTGAATCACAGCTTGTATGGATAAAATGGCACACACCGTCAACTCCGCAAACGATAATCATACGAGTTACCGTAGGCGGCAGAACACAGACCATAAACGCAACAATCGAAGAAGTCAGAGATTGCGAACCGCCTGATCCCAAAGCAAATGATCGAAATGATGCATTTACAGAATCACCTCTGCCCATAGGTTATGAATCAAATAACTTGTCTTGGGGAGTTTGGTCAGCCTCATGGCATGAATATTGGGTATGGACATCAGATTGGGAATGGACAGGAACCTCATGGGTTGACAACGGACAGTGGGTAGATGAAGGTTGGTATGACTTTACATATAACATGTATGAAGCAAGGCTTGATATAGCACAAAGCATATCACCCGATTCGAAAGTTCCCACAACCTCAGTCAGCAAGATGAAATCGGGATATGGATTTAAAACCGACTTGAATGCACAGATTGTGACAACAGCGCCTCAAAGTGCATACACACAGGCACAGAACAGTGTAATGTACTTCCCCGAGTTCGGTTATGAAACATATTTCAGAGTGCTTGACCGAAATGTAAGTACATATAGGTCAGCATTTAAATTCAAAGAAAACAGATTTTCAACATATCTGTCAAGAGCGCACTTCACGCCGATATGGTATCCCGATGGAGCATACAGGACATGTACGGAAGTATTTGACGCATGGACTCCGGCAGGAATGCTGAAAGTCAACAAGAGTGCCGAAATAGATATAGAGGGTAATCTGTTCTCTGATTGGCATATAGCACCTAAAAAATATTAAATTTGGAGGAATGAAGTTTATGAAAATCAAAAGAATTGTTATTTTAGCATTGGTAGTTATGGCAGTTGTGGCAATGTTTGCAGTTCCGGTATTTGCGGACGGAGATGTTGCATCGGCAGTTGAAAGCACATGGACAACGGCAAGAGGTCAGATTAAGACAGTGGTAAACAATGTTGTGTTCCCTGTGCTTGATTTAATCCTTGCCGTATTCTTCTTTGTAAAACTCGGCAGTGCATATTTCGATTACAGAAAAAGCGGACAGTTTGAGTGGACAGCTCCGGCGATTTTGTTTGCCTGCCTTGTATTCGTTTTGACTGCACCGACATATCTCTGGGGAATCCTTGGAATGTAATTTGTGTATACGATGGCTGTGCCTGAAAAGCACAGCCATATTCAAAAAACGGAGGTGAACTGAAAAATGAAAGGAACGACATTTGAAAATGAACTGAGGCGAATATTTGATGATATGGGATGCTTTGAAGAAGGCAGTATGAAATATGTGGGCAGAGCATTTTATGGGAAGATTGATGATGAGTTAAGGTTAAAAGCACAGTATATATCAAGAGACATTTCGAATCATTATTCTGCTTTGAAGTTGGAAGTTATTAAACGAAACGAAGGAGTCGTAGATAGCAATGTGATTCGGTTTGAAGAGTTATGGGGCAAGAAACATACAACAAATCCAAACTTCAAAGAAGGTGTTTCGCCGCATCTTTGGCATAGCGGAGACAAGCTTGATTGGTATGTATATCATCCGACACCGCAAGATATGAAGGAACTCAGAGACTCAGTGGAAGACTTTGTATCGGTATATCAGGATTTTTATATGGGTATAGATGAGGGTATGAGTATGACATAGAAAGGCAAGGTGGTAAAGTTTGTTTGTATTTGACTGGTTTTTGGATTGGATATACGGAAAGGTCATGGAGTTTATCCAGACTTTTTTCACATATTTAAGCGGAATGGGTGTGGAGATCTTTGAACTTTCATGGATTCAGGCTGTAGTAGAATTCTTTCGGCTGTTCGGCTGGGCGATGTATGTCATAGCGTTGGTTGTTGCAGTATTTGATGTGGCAATAGGCTGGCAGAACGGTCAGGGAAATATAAAAGACGCAGCTTTAGGTGCAATCAAAGGATTTATGGCGGTAAATCTGTTTACCATAGTGCCTATAGAATTATACAAATTGGCAGTAGAGGTGCAGAACAGTTTGGGTGTTGCAATGAGTGGCTTGTATAGCGGTTCTTTAACCGACTTATCCGAATTGTCCTTGCAACAATTAACTGCTTTTTCAGCAGACATAAATCCTTTTAACTTATTCACGGTTATTGCGCTTGGCTATGCAGTAATAAAGGTGTTCTTTGCAAACATCAAGCGCGGCGGTATCATGCTCACCAATATAGCAGTAGGTTCGCTATATATCTTCGGACTCACAAGAGGACATCAGGACGGGTTCGTGGATTGGTGCAAGCAAGTAATAGCAGTGTGCGTTACAGCATTTCTGCAAAATTCTCTCTTGTTTGCAGGTCTTCTTACATTTGGCGACCACCCACTGTTAGGACTTGGAGTTATGCTTGCGGCAAATGAAGTGCCGAGAATAGCAGACAGATTCGGTCTTGATACATCGGCAAGAGTGAACATCATGAGTACATACTATGCAGGTCAGGCAGCGGTAAGAACAGTACAGGCAGTGAGAAAATTTGCTGCGAAATAGGAGGAGCTAAACAATGTATATATATCCCGATAATTTAAAATCCAAAGCAGTGATGTGGATGTGGGAACTTAAAGATATAGGTATAATCGCAGTATGTGCCATTATATCAATACTTGCATTGACTCAGACGGGGTTTATGCTTCCTTTGGCTGCAACTGCAGGATATGCATTTTTGACAATAAGAGTTGATGACACATCAATCATGATGTTTATACAGAATGCTTGGACATACTTTGCCAAGCAACAATTTTATGAATGGAGGTTGGATGATGAGCAAAAAGCGTAAAGAGGAGAAGCAGAAAGCATCAACACGAAAGTTGATTGGAATAAAAGATATATCAGACTTTTCTCTGGTGACATACAACAACGGAGAATTAGTGTACTTTCTTGTGAAACCGTCAAATATTTCTGTTTTATCCGATGAGAGTATCAGAGCAAGGGTATATGCCCTGATGACTGTACTGAAAGGTATGGCAGAGATTGAAATGTGTGCATATAACAGCCGTGAGAATTTTGACGGAAACAAAAGATACTTAAAGAAGCGTATGGATGAGGAGACAAACTACATCATAAGACAGCTTCTTGAAAAGGATATGACACATCTTGACAACATTCAGGTTCAGACGGCAACCGCAAGAGAATTTGCAATTGTGGTAAGGCTCAGGAATCAGGACGAGAAAGAGATAATGCCATATCTGAACAGAATTGAAAAGACTCTCAGAGAACAAGGCTTTGCAATCAAGCGTTCAACGCATGAGGATATCCAAAGAATTGTGGCAGTGTACTTCGAGCAGAATGTAACACAGGAGAGTTTTGAAGACCATGACGGAGACAGATGGGTAATATTAGGCGACTAAGGAGGCATGAGTAAATTGGCAAAGAAGAAACAACAAAAATTTACGGAAAATGTGAAAATCAAGTCTTTTATAGATATGATTGCGCCATCGGTGATAAAGTTCTTCCCGGATTACTTTATATGCGGTAACACATACAGAAGTGTGTGGGCATTAAGAGAATATCCCACAACCACAGAAGAACAGGCAATCTTAAAGCACTTGGGAGAAAAAGACGGAGTAACACTCAAGATCTACACAAGGCATGTAAGTGCCGCAGAGGAGCGAAAGATAATATCCAATGCGGCTAATAAAAACAGGATGAAGCAGACAAGCACTAATGATCTACAGGAAACGGTAGTTGCGGAAGGTAACCTGCAGGATGTAACCAACCTTGTAACCACAATGCACCGAAACAGGGAACCGCTTATTCATACAGCAGTGTACATAGAACTTATGGCAAACGAAAGCGATAAGCTAAAGGAAATACAGACAGAGGTGCTGACAGAACTCATCCGTTCAAAGCTGAACGTAGACAGACTGATGCTCAGACAGCAACAGGGCTTTATTTCTGTTATGCCAAGCGGATACAATGCATTCGGTGACCAATTCGAAAGAGTGCTCCCGGCGTCAAGCGTTGCGAATCTTTATCCCTTCAACTATTCAGGCAAAACAGATGCCAACGGTTTCTATCTGGGAAGAGATAAATACGGCAGTAATATCATTGTGGATTTTAATAAACGAGCAGAGGATAAAACGAACAGCAACATTCTCATATTGGGTAACTCCGGTCAGGGTAAATCATATCTTTTGAAACTGCTTTTGATCAACATGCTTGAATCGGGCAAGAATGTAATATGCCTTGATCCGGAGCATGAATACGAGGAACTGTGCAACAACCTTGACGGATACTTCGTAGATTTAATGTCAGGCGAGTATATGATAAATCCGTTAGAGCCAAAGCTGTGGAGCGATAGTGATGATAAATATGATGACGATGCCAATATCGAAACATTTAAGAAGAAGACCAAGCTGAGTCAACATATATCATTCCTTCGTGATTTCTTTGCATCATACAAGGATTTTACAGATTCGCATATTGATACGCTTGAAATCATGCTTGAAAAATTATATAAGGAATGGAGAATCAGTGACAATGCTGACTTTTCAAAACTGCAGCCGACAGACTATCCCAAGATGAGCGACCTATATCACTTCATTGAGAAGGAATACCAGAACTATGATATTGCAAAAAAGCCAATATATACCGAGAATTTATTACAAGAGATACTCCTGGGAATTCACTCTATGTGTATAGGTGCGGAAAGCAAATTCTTTAATGGTCATACCAATATCAAGAGTGACAGGTTTGTTGTATTCGGTGTAAAGGGATTGTTGGAAGCGAGCAAGAATATCAAAAATGCACTCCTGTTCAATGTCCTGTCATATATGTCAAATCAGCTTTTAACAAACGGAAATACTGTGGCGGCGATTGATGAGTTTTATCTCTTTTTATCAAATATAACAGCAGTAGAGTATATCAGAAACTTCTCAAAGCGTGTGCGTAAGAAAGAATCGGCGGTGGTTTTAGCATCACAGAACCTCGAGGACTACAACTTACCGGGAATTGCGGAATACACAAAACCGCTGTTCTCAATCCCAACGCACTCGTTTTTATTTAATGCAGGTAATATCGATGCTAAATTCTATATGGACACCTTGCAGCTTGACGAGAGTGAATACAATCTTATCAGGTATCCGCAAAGAGGTGTATGTCTGTATAAGTGCGGTAATGAAAGATATAACCTGATGGTAACGGCGCCGAGCTACAAAGAAAAGTTGTTTGGTACAGCAGGAGGAAGATAAATGAAGAATGATATATATTTAACTCTCGAAAAGAGTGATTTGAAAATTCAGGAAGAATTGGATTTCGGTGAAGTTCCGTATTTTGTGGATGCATGTATAGAAACATTTTTTGATGTTGACAAAAAATTCGGATTGAACTTAAAAGATAGTGATGGAGTTTGGGTAAATCTATATGCTAAATATAATCCTTGTGACAATCAGTTCAGGGTTGACTATGTCGTATCATCAAGTGACTCAAATGTATGGAGAGTATATCAGCCGACACAAGCCGAAATAAATATGATACAAACGCTTATTGAAGAAGCCTGTATTAAACAAACAGGTCATACTTGTAAAGATGAATTTATCCGCAGGGCAATGGAAGAAGCAGATGAAATCAATCTTGTATGCGAAAAGGTGTCTGAAACAGAGTATCAGATTAGAAACACTTGGGATGACCTTGTGATACATACAGAAGATGAAACAGGCAAGTTGAAAGACCATGTCGGACACAAAATCGAATATGCGAAATATGAGGCTGAAGATGGGTACAGTTTCAGTGTCGAATGTATGGATTGCAACGAAGTTTTATTTGCACAGACGGATGATCCGCAAGAAGAGGTAGCCTATGCAGAAGGTGTATATGATTACGGTGAATACAGAATCGTTGTATCGCCGGACTATAAAAAAGCAATTGATGCCAGGGATGCACCTGAAGAAATATACTGCGAAGTGTTTGTTAAAACCGATGTCGAATACAAGAATGGTTTGGGTGAGTTTAATATGATGCTCGGCTATGAGTATGATGATACTACGGTTGAATCTATCGAGGAAGGAATCAATAAGCTGATGGACGAATCCATTTCATTCTATGAATTACAAAGAAGGGAAGCCGAGTTTGACAGAGCGAATGAATTACTCGCCCGTTCAGTTTCATACATTACAGAGCTTTCAGGAACAGAGAATTTAAGGGAAACCTTAATTGAAAAGCTGGGTATGACCGAAGCGGAAGCAGACAACATGGCACAAGAATTCGAGATGGATATAGAAACCGAACAAGGAATGACTCTCGGTTAAATACAGGAACATATAGCGAGAGGAGGGTTGAAAAATGGCGGTAAGTCCTGCAGTCGTAAAAGCGGCGATAACATTGGCAACGGATAAGCGAACATGGATTGTAATAGGTTCGGTAATATGCGGCATTATTCTGATGATAGTCGGAATAGTAGCCGCATTTCTTAATATCTTTTCCTTTGACGATTCAGGCTCGGCAACAGCATCGTCTGCCTATGTGCAATTCATTGATGACATTAAATACGGGTATTCAAAACTTGATGCTGCCGCAGATTCAACAGGCGGTGCTCTTGATAAAGACCAAATCCATGCAGTGTTTTATACCTTGTACTTTGGCGAGGAAAAGAGATTGTCTGATAGCTTCTATGCAGATTTTGTGGAATGCTTTGTATCAAGAACAACAGATGAAGATGGGAACGAAATTGTATCGCAATGCAATCTGCAAACAGCACTCCAAAGACTTGCAACACTAACAGGTAAAATGACAGACAACATCACACAACAGCAGGTGGATGAACTGTGTTCTGTGCTTAGGTACGGAATACAGACAGCCGGAGATGACGGAAATACATATAGCGGTCCGACACCTGAAGCATATTCGGATGCGACCTTTGCCCGGCTTATGAACGAAGCAACAAAATACATTGGATACCCTTATGTATGGGGCGGATCGTCACCGTCAACAAGCTTTGACTGTTCAGGTTTTGTGTGTTGGGCATATACACATTCGGGAGTATACAATCTGTCCAGAACAACGGCACAAGGAATATACAATCAATGTGCGCCTATATCGAGAGCGAACGCAAAACCTGGAGACTTGGTATTCTTCACAAGAACTTATGTAACAAGTGAGCCTGTAACTCATATCGGTATATATGTTGGTGAAGGGCAGATGTTACACTGCGGCGATCCCATAAAATATGCATCAATAGATACAGATTATTGGTCAAGCCATTTCTATGCGTTTGGCAGACTCCCAATCGGAGAATAAAAGAAACGGAGGTACTTAAAAGATGGATAAAAGGATTCATTTTAATACAATTCAAAAATGTTTTAAGGAAAAGTTCAATGCAGATATAGAGCAGAAAGAATTTGTGAATAACAAGACCGGCGAAGTATACAATGTCGTATATAAAAAGGGAACGGACATAGCGGTATTCACTGAGAAAGGAATTGACGAATTTATATGCATTGACTCAAACGGCGATAAGGTTGAAAAAGAAAACATTATTGGCTATGTAAACGGTGTAAACACAACCAAAGATGAGCATGGCCTGATGTTTTCAGAAAAAGACCTTGTATTGCATTTCGACAATAAGGCAGTTGATGTGGCACAGCTTATACAAAGAGAGAAAGAACTCTATCCTGAAAGGACAGCGATTATACTTCAAGCCGAACTGATGAAAAATAACTATCAAAACGGAATTGCTCCTTTCTATGTCGATGAAGTCATATACGTTGACAATGAAGAATTTGAAAAAATTAAGAAGCTGGAGTATTCGGATGTACTCAAGGAATACAACGAAAGAGTGTATGACGGAGTGTCGGAAGGCAATCATGGTGTTGCAATAATTAACGAATCAGGAGATGGGCTTTTAATTGACACACAAGGATATGACTATGCAAGGTATATGGCTTATGCTCCGCAGGTTGGCATGGCAATTGATAATATGCTTGACAGGGAATTCTCTCAAAAAGCCATATACGAAATGAAACTCTATGTTCCGCTCCGAGTTGTTGAATTAGATGAGAGATACGATATTGACGGCGGCATATATTTCGATAAAATTTGTGATACAGTCAGAAGAGATGATATTCAGAATGAGAAACGCGGTCTTGCGGAATATCTATCCAAGAAAAACATTTGTCAGAAAAAGGTGTACAGCATCAAACCTGATATTGAACGAGTCAATGATGTAATGATGGGTGTTGTTGCAATCAAGATGACAGAACCTCTCAGTCAGGGTGAGATTGATGACTTAAAGGATTACATCACAGGTCAGTTCTCAGACGGATGGGGAGAATCCTTTGAACAACAGGCAATTCGGGTTGACGGAAATCAGATATATGTTCATTTCTGGAACAGTGAGGAATACTTCATCAAGACCGAAGAGGAAATGGCTGCTGAGCAGGAACAGGAATTTGAAATGGAAGGTATGCAGGGCATGCAAGGTATGTCGGGTATGTCCGGGATGTAAAAGTAAATATACGATATGGCGAGGCAGTTAATGTCTCACCTCTTTTTTTCGTAGAGAGGAGGTCAATATGAAATATGAACTCACCAACTTTTGCGAAATAGATGCAGAAGCCGTAAAAAGCTACTGTGCAATCCATGAGGCTGAGCCTGAAAAAAATCTCGGAGATATTGAATTGGTTGACGAAACAAAGCTAAAACCGTTCAACTTCATGGTGGGAGGAACTCCATGTCAAGACTTCTCCGTTTCAGGGGCAAGAAAGGGCGCTGTGTGGCATTGTAATTCGTGCGGCAAAGAATATAACCCACTGACAGTAAAAGCCGAAAAGAGGCGGTTCTGTCCACATTGTGGCGGTGATGATATATCCAAAACTCGCTCATCGCTTCTTGTGGAATGGCTCCGTATTCTCGAATACAAAAAACCGGATGTTGCAATCTACGAAAATGTAAAGAACATATTGAGTTTGAGTTTTCGGGAAATGTTTGACCTGTTCGTTGAAGAACTGAAAGAGATTGGATACAATGTTTATTGGGAAGCCTTGAATGCTAAGGACTTCGGAATACCTCAAAACAGAGAACGATTGTATATGGTAATCATAAAAAAAGAATTAGACAACGGAAAATTTAAATTCCCCGAGCAGTTTTCGTATGAAGCACAGCTTGGGGATTTCCTTTTGGGAAATGTAGCAGACACATTCTATGAAAGCCATATAAAAGGTGTATTCATTGATGAAAGAATCAAGCCATCGGTGAGAAAAGTATATGAGGAAAATCTCGAAGAGATTATACACTCTGACAAGGCAATGTATCAGTGTAAATGTAAAAGCGGATTTCAGGATTGCAAGGTCGGAATTAAACTTGCGCCGACTCTACGGGCAGGGAATCCGCATACAGCAGTTTTGTATAATAATCACATACGGAGGCTATATCCGATTGAAAATATCAGACTCATGGGATTTGAAGATGAGGACTATATTGCTATGCATGGTTCGTTTGTAAGTGATGCTCAAGTTTATAAACAAACAGGAAATTCTGTCGTGGTGAATGTCCTTGTTGCTATATACAAAGAACTGTATGAAGCTATGCCGTATCTGTTTGAGAATATCAGGCTTGGAAGTTTTTTCAGTGGCATAGGTGCTTTTGAAAAAGCACTTACTATTATGTAAAGGAGACTACAAGTATGGATACAAAATATATTGATTTGGTGGCGACGTATGAAGAAGTGCTGAATGTGCCGCAACACGAAGCTACCACTGCATACTTCGGTGATTTATCTTTGCACTATATTAAGTCCGAAGAAGCGATGGAAGTGGCTCGTTGCATCAAAGATAAGGCACTTGAACTTCTTGGTATGACTCAGGAAGAGTTTGATGCAAAGCCTGAATTTATATATAGGGCAGAGATAAGAAAAGCATTTAAAGACAGCCTCGGAAGGTTCAAGTGTATAAGTGAGTGTGAAGATAAAAATTACTTGTTTCAAAAACTGTCAGTATCAGAACTGCAGACAGTTGAAAATATCTTGCAAGCATATAGCGAAGGGAAAATTGATTTAGATATTCCGAGAGACGTAGATACCAATGAGATCAACTTCGATGGAGAATTCAATCTGATTATTGATGAACAGCCATATGAAGAAATCGGAATTGAGGTAATTGTTCTGAAATGGTATGAAAGTCTTGAAGATACAGGCTATATGGTCGATGTTGTTCAAACAGAGAGTTATTCTTCACACGAACTCTCGCAAGAGAATACTGAACAGACCACAGAGACAACCACACGAACAGCAAGTGAGTCGTTTGAGGTTGTAGAAATATTTAATAAGCCTGTCTTATTCACGAATGAGAGGTTAAAACATGCAGATATTCCTGATGGAATGTTTAGATATGACATCCGTCATGATGATGACTGCCAAGGTAATATGGTAGAGTTGAAGGATCATGTGATGGTGAATCATTGGGCAACTGTAATTTGTAAAGAACCGTTTGATATGACGCAGGATTTTGACGGACACACCTACACGACAGCAGATGGAATCACTATGACAGAAGATAATTATAACTACACCGGAGAGATGATGACAATCGAGCAGTATGTAAATTCTTATGATGAACTGCTCCGAAAATGCAATCAGGATATCGAACAGACCTCAGATGAGATGGGCGGTATGAGTATGGGATAAGAGGTGATTGATGAAATGAAAGTTGAAAAGATAACTGTAAGTTTCAGCGCAGAAAAACTGCAAGCGATCAGAATATTAAAAGAAGATGTGTACGAAAATCTTGATAAGGAATTAGAAGAATGCTTAGAGAAAATCTATGTAAAATCAGTTCCTGCGGCAACAAGACAATACATCGAAGCAAAGATGAAAGAGGACGAATCTTCTAATCAGAAAGGCGGGAACAAATGAGTAAATATAAATTAACATTGAGAGAACAGGAAACAATTATTCTATATAACCAGGGTGAAAAAGATGTTGAAATATATACTCACGATCCGAGAATGATAAAAAAGATGAAAGCACATCCGGAAGTTGCAAAGTTAAAATCAAGCAATCAATTCGGCGGTTATACATTCATAGTTCCTAAAAAAGAAATCAGCATAGGTTTCAAAAGGCATTATTCCGGCAAAGCAAAGGAGAGTATGCTAAAGAATTTGGAAAAGGCAACTTCAACTGCCGTAAAACAAGGTATTCGGAAAAAGTAAAAGAGGAGTAGATATAACACGCACTCAAAAAAGTTAAGGAGAAAAATATTCGCGTAACAGCAAGATTTTTCATGTAAAAACAACATTAAAACGCCAAAGCAAAACTGCCAAACCAAATCGACCGAACTGATGGGTGCAGAAAACAGCGGAATAAATGTAAGCAGGAAAAGGCTTGGTGCGTTTCCGCTCGCACCAAGCGATAAACACCGACCGGCAGTGCCGTTCGGGAAGGTGCGGTTTTAAAATTTTGGTGCGGTTTATGGTGAACTATTCGGGAAAATGCTACTGATTACAGGCTAAATTTCGCACATATTTACGGTGCCAGAGAAAAAGGAGGATGTTTATGGAAAATAAGGAACATATCAGCTTCTGGATATCAAAAGAGAACTTGAAAGAAGCTGAAATGATAATGAAGAGTATAGATAGCAAAAGTCGGAGTGATTATATTGATAACGCTGTTGCGTTCTATAACGGATACCATCACAACAAAAATAATGAAGAGTATATCAACAAGAATATCGTTGATACGGTACAGGGTGTCATGGATAGCTTTGAAAGGCGAATGGCTCGTCAGATGTTCAAGCAAGCAGTTGAAATTGCTAAAATATTCTGGCTGATGGTAGATGGTTTCAAAATGACTCCAAGCCAAGTAGACGACCTTCACAACGACTGTGTTGAAGAAGTGAAACGAATTAACGGTGCGATTAGATTTCCGTACAAGAACAAGGATGAGGATGAATAATGTCAAAGATTATTATAAAAGTGCCTAATATCAAAGGCAGATCTGCAAGTGCAGGACTCATTAATTATATAGCAAAACGTGAGGGCGTTGATAAAAGCGTCAATCAAAAAGTTTATGTAGGCAAGCCGTCTAAAAACCAAATGGAGTATATAGAAGAGATATTAAATCTCTGTCCGGACGCAAAAGATGCATATGAGTATCAGGACTATATTGAGAATCCAACTATAAAAAATGCCTCTGCATTTATCAGTGTAGCAGCAGAAAGTAATCCGCAAATATTTGAAAGCCGTGAAACTTATCTTAGCTATATTTCCACAAGACCGAATGTTGAAAAGACAGGTAAGCATGGGTTGTTTGGGAATGAATATGCGGTGGATATTTCAAAAGTAAAAGATGAAATTGGAAATCAAAAAGCAGTTATATGGACTCCGATTATATCTCTACGCAGAGAAGATGCGGCACGGCTCGGATACGATAATGCATCTGCATGGCGAGATTTAATTCGTGCAAATCAAGTTAAAATTGCTGAAATTTTCAATATTCCTCAAGAAAATTTTCGATGGTATGCGGCGTTTCATAACGAAGGTCATCACCCTCATATTCACATGGTTATATATGCAAAAGACTCAAACCGAGGACATCTGTCGGAGCAGGGTATAGAAAAATTCAAATCTATTATTGCAAACGACGTATTCAAAAATGAAATGTATGAAATCTATTCAGAGAAGTCAAAACAACGAGATAAAATCTCTGAAGAAAGCAAAAAGAGACTAAAAGAGTTGGCTGATAAAATTCGGGAAAAGGATTATTCGGACTCGCCTGTATGTGACATGCTCATCAATCTCTCTCGTAAACTCATAGATGTAAAAGGGAAAAGAACTTACGGTTACCTCCCGAAATCTCTTAAAAGAGAAGTTGATAATATCGTTAAAGCTATGGCAGAGGACTCTGATATTCAAAATTTATATGCAGAGTGGTGTGCATTGCAGAAGAAAATTGTTGAGATATATAACGACAAGGAAGTCGAGTTTCCGAAGCTATGGGAAAATGATAATTTCAAAAATATCAGAAATGCGGTCATTAAAGAAGCTGTAAAGCTTTGTGATGACCGCATTATTATTGCCACAGAAGAGGCGGAGGATGCTGAGGAATCACCTGAAGAGGAAAGTGGCGAAACGCATGAGCAAACTCAAGAAACAAGTCAGCCAAGGGAAATCTATCCCGGTGTTGCTGCATCGGCTCTTAATCTCTTTTGCCGACTCGCATCAATCATTGATAACGATGCAGAAAAGCAAATTGATGGTCACAATAAGACTATTGTTGACTCAAAAGAACGCAAGGAACTTGCAATAAAGAAACAAAGACTTGGTATAAAAATGGGGTGATTATTCTGAAAAGGTTTACAGATGAACAGCTTGATAGGGCAAGCAATATTGACCTTGTGAATATGCTCCGAGGTCAAGGTGAGAAACTTAAAAGAGAGGGTATAGTACATCGCTGGATGCGATATGACAGCACGGTTATATGCGGAAATAAATGGTTCAGACACAGCAGGGGTGTAGGCGGCGGACCAATACAATTCATGGAACACTTCTATGGTATGGACTTCATTGAAAGCGTTAAATATCTGCTCAATGGCGAAGAGGGAGCAGAGTTCACTCAGGTAGAAAAGCAAAGCTATGAAAAGCCGGAGTTCAAAATGCCTAAGCTGTCAAAGAATATGCACAGAACATATGCGTATCTGGTTAAGACTCGTAAAATAGATGCGGATATAGTTCAGCACTTCGTAGATGAGAAGAAGATACAGGAAACGGAAGAGTATCACAATGTAGCCTTTTGCGGATACGATGAACAGGGCGAGATGAAGCAAATGCATCTAAGAAGTACAATACCCGGGAATCGTTTCTTTCAGGATATAGATGGGAGCGATAAGCAATTCTGTTTTCGTCATGAAGGGAACGGATCTGATGTATATGTATTTGAAGCCCCGATAGATATGCTGTCATATATCACTATGCACAAGGAGAATTGGCAGGAGCAAAGCTATGTCTGTCTCGGCGGTGTTGCGATAGATGCACTCACAAATATTATGAAAAATAATGGGAATATTCAAAGAGTACATCTATGCGTGGATAAAGACGAGGCAGGAGATAAAACCGTAAAGAGAATTGGCGAAGAATTGACCGAAAAAGGAATAGAATGGGATAGGATTGTTCCGGAGAATAAGGATTGGAACGAGGATTTGATTTCTAAATCAGAACAAGAAGAAACAGAAAATTTTGATATAAAATTGTGAAGGGAAGTGAGAGTTTGAATAATCCTGTAATAACACTGATACTCATTGGCACGGCTATGTTTGCAATCATAGGCTTTTTGACAGTATGGTCCAATGTGTATTCAATCAATAGTATAAAGAATAAAAAGGTCGGTCATGGTCAGCATGGTAATGCGAGATTTGCAACAGAGAAAGAAATAAGAAAGACATACAATCTTGTTCCGTATGAGCCGAAACGATGGCGAAAAGAAAAAGGAGATAAAAATTTGCCTCAAGGTACAGTCGTAGGAACAAGGAAAATACATGGAAAACTATACGGCGTCATAGACTCAGGCGATGTACATACATTGATGATCGGTGCGGCAGGTGTAGGTAAAACTGCTTGCTTTCTATACCCAAATCTTGAATATGCCTGTGCATCGGGAATGAGTTTCCTGTCAACAGACACCAAAGGTGATCTCGCAAGAAGTTACGGTAACATATGCAAAGACTACGGATACAATGTGGCGGTAATAGATCTTAGAAATCCTATCCGCAGTGATAGTTTTAATATGCTGTCAATGGTGAATAAGTATTTCGATTTATATAAAAAAAGCAAACTGCTCTCAGACAAAGCAAAGGCAGAAAAGTATGCAAAGATTACTGCTAAGACAATTATATATTCAGGTGAGGGTGATGCCTCAAACTATGGACAAAACGCATTCTTCTATGATGCTGCTGAAGGTCTGTTGACATCAGTAATACTCTTGATAGCAGAATATTGTAAGCCGGAAGAAAGGCATATAATCTCTGTATTTAAAATGATTCAGGACTTGTTAGCACCGGCATCAGCAAGTACATCAAAAACAAGTACAAGCAAACAAGGAAAACAAACGCAGTTCCAAATGCTGATGCAAAGGCTTCCTGATACCCATAAAGCGAAATGGTTTGCAGGTGCGGCTCTTAACACATCAGAGCAAGCGATGCAGTCTGTATTATCAACAGCACTGTCAAGATTGAATGCTTTTCTTGATAGCGAAATGGAACAGATTTTGTGTTTTGACACAGCGATTGATGCGGAGAAGTTCTGTAATACCAAATCTGCATTGTTCCTGATTATGCCGGAGGAAGATAATACAAAATACTTTCTCGTATCTCTTATCGTTCAGCAACTCTATCGTGAAATGCTTGCGGTAGCGGATGAAACAGGCGGTAAACTTAAAAACAGAGTTATGTTCTATCTTGATGAGATTGGTACTATCCCTAAAATTGATTCAGCCGAGATGATGTTTTCTGCAGGACGTTCCAGAAGGATAAGTATCATAGCAATAATTCAGTCGCTTGCACAGCTTGAAAAAAACTATGGTAAAGAAGGTGCGAGTATAATCATAGATAACTGTCAGCTTACAGTCTTTGGCGGATTTGCACCAAACTCCGAAACCGCAGAGGTTATGAGTAAAAACCTCGGAGAACAGACTATACTGTCAGGATCTGTTACACAATCAAAGAATGACGGCTCAAAGTCATTGCAAATGATGTCAAGGTCACTCATGACGGTTGATGAACTGAAGACTATGCCAAGATTTCATTTCATCATTGCAAAGACAGGCGTCAATCCTATGAAAACAAAACTTGATTTGTTTTTCAAATGGGGGATTGACCTTGATAAGGAATATGAGAATGACAAGCAGGAGGTCAGAAAGGTGTCTTATGCAGGTAAGGATGAATTGATTGCTGAAATAGAGAGGGTAGAGAAAATTGTTCCGTCAGAAGAAACGGAAGATGATAGTGATGTAAATAACCGGACAGGAGGCATGGATATCTCGCCGAAGGTCGATGGAACAGGTCATATTTATAAAGGGAAAGGAGTTAGAGCAGAAGGGTATGAACAAAACCACAACAAAGCTGACCAAAGTTAATGAGTTGTATCGAGCAGATGTCCCACCGAGGGTATGCAGTGT
>CADBUP010000179.1 GCA_902797885.1 uncultured Ruminococcus sp. | reverse complement strand
TACGCAGCTAATGAGTTTAAGCGTCAACAGGCTAATTATATGCTCGGATTATACGATCAGCAGCTTTCTAATGATCAGTATGATTTGCATATGAGATATAAAAATAAATAATTATGGTATACGCAAATGATTAGTGGATACAACTTCCAGTTAGGGATTTGTATGACAGTTAGATGATGTTGGCTTCTATACAGGCTGCTAGAGAGATGTATAATCAGGCTAGGGAAGACATGAAGGATTTTAATAAAGAATATAGTAACTTTATGACTCCTTTTGCAAAAGATATGCAGCGATATCAAGATATGATTGGAAACATGCAGAATGTTATCAACGATGCATACAATAGAGGTATAGATCCGCTTAGAAGTCAGGAAGGTAGGTTTCTTATTCGTCAAGCAATGAATTCTATAAACCCCGCAGAATACAGTGCTATGAAAGCTAATGCAAAAATAGGATATGCATATCTCGATGCAATGTAGAAGCTTCGTCAGGCAGGAAGATTTAGTAAAGCTCAAGAAGATTTTGATATAATGCAAAGCGGAGAAACTCCGTTTGATGATTTTGCAACACTCGGTCCCGGTGGAACTTTTAATACATGGGGCAGAGTATCTCCAATAGAAGCAACTACGCTTAGAGATCTGGCTCATAAAAGCTACGAAGGAAGGACGGCCAGAACGCTTACCAAGGAAGATTTTCAAAACGATCCACGTCTTAAAAACTATGCATGGGATCCTCGTTACGAATGGACTGGCTATTTAGATTCGGATTTAATGAAAGTTGCTCCTGGTGCAAGCGCTTCGTTATCTGCAGATCCTAGAGCAGCTTATTTTAGAGATTTATCTAGACAAAAGGTAATAGCATCTGGAAAAAAGCCAACCGAAGAAAATATAGAGGCTCAGTGGCAGAGGGATATCGCCGATGCTAGTAGTTGGGCATTAATAGATCCGACTAGAAAAGCCGATGATTTTGCAAAAATGGATCAACAATACAGATATAATGCAGCCTTAAAAAATCAAGAACATATTAACAATATGGAAGAGATTAGAGAGGCTGGCAAATATCGCAATTCTGGTAAAAAGGGAGAAGGTGACGATATAAGCGGAGGATATCAACAAGTCGTTAGCGATCGTTCAGCGGCTTAGTTGAACGGCTTTAAGAGTCAAGCAATGCTTGATTATATATCTAAAAATGCAAACAGGTTAAATGAATATAAAACTATTGTAGATATACAGCAGAGAGCTGCATCAGGCAATCCTATAACAGATAAAGAACGTGCGAAAGTAAGGGCGTTCGAAGGCAAAGTTATGGCCAATTTTATGTTATCTAAAACCTCTTCCGGAGATAAAGTAGTTAACAAAATACTTAGTTTGGAAGGTGGAGAAGGTGTAGGAGAATTGAACAGTATATTGTCACCAAGAACTGTATACTCTCACTGGAAAGACGATCACGATCATGTTATGGAATATATGGGATATGAGTTAGAAAAAGACGGTTGGTATAAAAACAGAGGAAACGGCGGAAAGATAGTAACTCCACACTAGATCATGCAAAATATTCTTAAATATGAGAGTGGTTCTGGGTTCAGACTTAGAAGAAGTGATGGAACTGCAGTAACTCAAAACGATATAATTAAACATTTAAATGCAGTTCAAAACGAAGATTACTATTGGACCAACGCTACACCTAAAGAGCGAGCAGATAGAACAGATAGGATAAAATCGCTTGGTAAATATATGGTTGCTCCAGACGAAAATGGAGTAAATAGAGTTTATATGTAGGTTAGACTTGGAAAACAAAGCGGGTGGCATCTTTGGCAAGGAGAACACGACGGATATTGGATGGAAACAAATCTTACTTAGCTTCCTAGTGGAGAATTGTCAAATGAAACTGCGCCGATTACCTACTCATCCGAAAGTAATGAAAGAAAGGCGAAAACTAACGCCGCAGTAAGTTAGGCTTATTCTGATAATTAATACAATGATTACAGGTTCAAATATAAACGGACCATACGGATTGGTCCCAAGAAGGAATAGTGCTGCGAACCGTAGTAGCGCAATGAAAATAGCCGAAGGATCGGCTAATACATTAAATACTAGTTACGGTATTAATATACATTCAGACCCACCAGAAGATAACTGGTACGATTCTATATCTAGTTTAATGCAAGGAAGTCATAAAACTTCTATGAGCAGTCTAAACGACGATAATAGACAAGACGAAAAAGAAATAGAGCTTCTTGAAGATGCGTCCAAAATAACAGACGATATTTTAAACAGATATAAAGATTCTGAAGATTTTTTTACAGAGAAACATCTTGAAGCTCTTAGAAATGGAGATAAACATCTTGCTGAATATTATAGGCAGTAGGCAATATAGAGTAAGACTTTATACGAACAGGCTTCCTCTATAAGAAAGCAGGCAGACGAATTGGTGAATAAGGATAAAAGCTTATTCACCACTTCTGGTCATAACCCAATATTAGAGGCATTTGGAGAAATATTTAGTGATGTTACGACAAGTGTAGCAGCAGGTACAACTGTTGGCGGAGCAATCGGTGCAGTTCCTGGTAGTGCAGTAGGTGCGTTTGTAGGACTAGCGAGCGGCTTGCTATATGGTGTATATGATTATATCGCAAATGGAAGGAGTAAACTTGATACCAGTTCGTATGATAAACCGTTGAGCAGCAATCGAGTAGAAAATTATGTTAATGCTATAAAAAGTAGACAAAGCTACAAAGACTTTAGATAGAAGCAAATATAGGACGAACAGGAAGACTTATTGTGGTGGCAAACAAACGCTCCGGTTAGCGACCACTATAGATATATGGAATCTCTTGGAAACCAGGGTGAACTTGGGGCCGGAAATTACATATATTATAACCTGCCAGGAATAGTCGGTAGCTCGTTTTCAGATACCAAACATATGGGTCAATAGATGGTCGGCTCATATGGTCTTGCTAAACTGGCTAAAGTAACTCCGTACGGCAAATGGGGAATACGCGCGCTTGCTTTTGTTAACGCACTAAAAGCTGGGTGGCAGGCCTCATTAAATGAAAACCATGCCGAGGCTTCAGATACTGCTACAAAGAAAGTATTAGGCGAGCTTAAGAAAAACAAAGAGTTGAGCGATGAAATGTTGTCCAATGCTAAAAGAGCCGCTATAGATACTTATGGCATTACTGAAAAAGAAGCTGATGAACTCATCGATTCAGAAGTTGCTTTTACTATGTATCAATCTGGAATCGGCGGATTAAATCCAAGAAATCTTAAGCACGGGTACGAATATTATAAGAAAGCAAGACAACTTGGCGACAATGGCGCAGATACTCAATTTGAAAGAGATATGATGGCCACTGCCGGAGGAGATGTTCTAGAAGCTGCTTTAATGGCAACTCCATACGGGGCATTGGCAAATCGAAGTAAAGTTATAGGTAGGGCAGTAGCCGGTGCTGCAGTTGGCGCGACTATCGGTGAATTTTCTGGATTTGGTGTACCTGGAAGCGTTATAGGAGGTATTAGCGGTGGTGCGTTAGCCCAGGTTCCTTTTGCTAGAAGATTGTGGAACAAAACGTTTAAAACTGTACAGCAAATAGAAGATAAAGTCCTCCCAAGATTAGAAAAACAAATTGTCTCCGATAAAGTGATGCATGCTGCTGGAGCATTTGGATCTACCGCTTTGGCAGAAGCAGCAGAAGAAGGTACGCAATATTTAAACTCGCTAGATGCTGAAAAAATATTAGATTAGGCAGACGATGATTTGGATTTGCGTAGTATGAAAAACCTATTTATAAACGATTTAAAAAAGCGCGGAGAAGTATTTAATACAGTACTTAGTCAAATAGGTTTAACGGACTCTCCGTATCAAAATGATTAGGAATTCTGGTCAAACTGGAAAGGTGGGTTAGTTCTCGGCGGACTTATGACTGGAGCTATGGTTTCTTTACAAGAATCCGCCGGAATGAAAAAGGCTTATTAGGCAGCGAGATATTTATAGAATGAAGTTCTATCTTCTGCTGTTGCAAACCGTACCTCCGCGCAAGATGCCATACTTAAAGGCGCAGCTTTTGCAAAATATGGAGCAAATGGAAACAGAGACACCATTTTAGAAGTAATAGACAGAGCTAAAAGAAAAAACTCTTTACGTAAGGATACCCCGTATACAGACAAGGATTTTGACGAACTTGCTCAACAAGCAAATAGAATAATTTCTGCGAGTCAATATGGACCAATAAAAGAGCGACTTCGCAGACTTGGGTATAATCCTGAGTCAGAAGAGGCTTTTTATGCGCTTTCTATATTCGATTACTATACTCAAAGAACGAATCAAAATAGAAGAGAGGGTATACAAAATTGGGCTACTATAACACAGTTAATGGGTGACCCTGATTTAGAAGAAGCTTTAAACAGAATTGCTGGAGTACAACCTTTAAACGACGGAGCGGAAGATGTAGAAAATCAATTTACATTTAATGTAAAATAGGAAGATGGTACTATTATACAGCAGTCCATTTCGGAAAGAGAGAGGCTTAAACGACTACATCAAAACGCAGCACAGTTAATTGCGGTAACACAACTCCTTAAAGATTTACAAGACGTAAACAACATAACAGAATATGCAAAAACAAAAGGACTTGCGTTTAGTAATAAGTAGGCTGACAGATCTATTGCATCTTTAAAGCAAACTAGAGATAAATTAAAAAATGCTGTAGAGATATACTCTAAACAACAATACGATTCTGAAAACACTTCGTACGATCAGTAGGTAGAATATTTAAAAACTTTACTTATCCCCGTTGATTCTGCAGAAAAGCTTGTAGATGCATACAGAGATTCGGCCCTTCTTAGTCTTAATTAGGAGATATACGGAAATATAATTCGTAGTTTGGGTCTCGGTGGTCATGCAAGTGCTGACATAGATAACGCCAAACGAGTGTCTCATAATATGGTTAAAATGTTTAGAGACAACGTTACTAAAAACCAACAGTTACAGGAAATTATTGATTACGCGATCGATAATAACTTTCCGGGAGAAAGTGCTGTAAATTAGGATGGGGATTCAAATACGAGTCCGGATATAGAAGACCCTGGTTTTGACGATATGTCTGTCGATGACATAGTAAATTACCTTAGTTCCGGTGGCTTAGACCCAAATTCCGCGATGCGTTATGCTATGGATAAGAATTACGAATATCATGATGACGCAGAATATTATAGTAGAAAAATATTTGGTAATAAAAAAGCAAGGAATGCTCGACAACAGGCAGAAAAATGGATCTAGGTTTATGAAAGACTAAATGACAAAGAACGAGATTTCTATGGTATCGATCAAGAATCAGAAACTGTGGTAGATTAGGACAATCAAGAAGTTGTTGACGACGTAATTGAACCAGCAGAAGATCCCGAGATAATTGATTCAGAACAGCCTATTGTAGACGGCAATACTATTACGTGGAATATTGCTTCACAACAGCAATAGGAACCACCTCGTTCCGAGCAGGAGGAGGCTTCTCCGACTCCAGAAGAAACTAAAGACGAAGGTCCTGCAGTAGTAGATGAAGTTCAAGATGATACAAATGACGCTCCGATTGAAGATAATTTAGTTGATGATACTCCGCTTCCGGATCAACCTGGAGTAGATTCTGCACCAATAGATGACGATAACGCTAGCGCTGTAATTACAGAGGATGGCGATCAGGCTGGTGAAAATTCCGTAGATTTACAGTAGCAAGCAATAGATAATCTTACAGCTCCGTCAGATGGAACATTGTTTGGACCTACAAAACTAGTTGACGGGTGGTATCTTGGTTCGGACGGAAGCATAATTCCGTCTGAAAGAATGTATATGGCAAATCCAGTTGAGGTTAGTTCGAAACTTGGCAAATCTGTTGCTGAAAAGTATTTAAGGCGAGCTGCTGAAATTCGTTTTCAAGTACACCACATTATCAATAGAAAATCTAAAGATTCTTTACTTTCTGCAAAACTATTAGTTAGCCAAACTATAAATACTGCCGACGTATCTATTGTAGATCCGATAGCAAATGCATTACTTAAAAACGATCCTAATGCAGTTAAACTTCTTATAATGTACGCAAATCCTCGTACGTGGAATTCTTACTACGTAAATGAATACTTCCGCGATGCATTTAGAAGAATTGTAAATGGGCAAGTTGTAAATAGACCTGAATATATAGACAGAGATGTATTCAACAAATTCTGTAAAGATGCTATACGTTATCGAAAAATAATGGAATCTAGGTATGGGTGGAAATTTGTAACAAATTACACTCCGTCATTTACGGAAGTAGATGGGCAAAAAATAGTTGCTGACCCAGATATGCTCGCTATAGATAAAGCTGGAAATATACATATCGTCAATATACATACAATGAAACATGACGACT
Organism: uncultured Ruminococcus sp.; assembly: GCA_902797885.1. Taxonomy (GTDB): domain Bacteria; phylum Bacillota; class Clostridia; order Monoglobales; family Monoglobaceae; genus UMGS1820. The sequence continues at coordinate 20,041 of CADBUP010000179.1, read as the reverse complement.
ATGTGCGCTGGGGTAATTAGCCAATAGAAATGACTAATACAAAAAATACATTCTCTATCGCAGAGGAGCGCATGGCCTATGTGGATTTGCAAATAAAAGCACTGTAGACAAAGCCTGGTGTTGTCATATCTTCTGCAGTATTACTCCCACCAGTAGTTGACGATTACAATAAAATATATAGGTTATATATAGGGAAAATGATTCCAATATAGCCTAGTGAACAGGCGGTTCGCAAATATTCCAGCAACGAAGATTAGATGGAAGAGTTGAAATTGTTGCTTAAGCAATTCAACGAAAAAGCAACAAAGTGGACATAGGAAATAAATGACTATATAGATTAGCTCAAAGCTTTTCGTAAGAAATATCATACGAGCGGATATAGGTTTAAAAATAAATTCTCATTTACTCCGGAAAAAGATCCGTCTTCTATTGCAGAAGCTTACGCGCAGTTAGATAAAGTTCAGCAATATGTATAGAGAATGTCAGATTTCAAATCCAAAAATATGGATAAAGAAATCGCAGAAATGCAACGTAAAGAATTAGAAGATCAAGCTACTAATAAAAAATCTGACATTTCTAAAGAAATCGATCGCATAAATGCCATAAAAGACGAAAGTTGGATTAACGGTATAGATGTTGAATTAGAAGATTCTGAAGAAATTAAAGATAAAAAAGACCTCCTCACAAACGGAATTGTAAAGGTGTATTTACGTACTACTCCAAACGGAACTTCGTATATAGTTAGGGAGTTGGAATACAAAGGGAAGACGTATAAAATAACCATAAAACGTAATGCGGTTCCTTATGGAGTTAAGAACGGCGGAAGACCGCAGACACATCATCCTATATACACAAGGAAGATTAAAATGATAGAAGATCTTCTTCGTGAAAATCCAAATCTTATCGTAACTATAGACCTGCGTAGATCATATACTACGTATGCGCAAAAGCCTGCAGGACACAAGCCAATAGAGTTAAATAGTAAGGAGAGTATAATATCTGAAAAAGACATAGAGAATCTTGGTGTACAACAGGACGACGGTAAGATTGTAGATATCGGATTTTACGATAAGAAGACAGGGGTTGTTCAAACTGGAGCAAGATCGACAAACGCTGTATTGGGAAGGGCACCTGAAGGAGATTTTTGGCAAAACCAATTATTCTTAGTTATAAAACAAAGCCATTCTGAAAACGGAAATACTGCTGATAGAAGAATTTCGATTCCATTAATTCGTTCAAAATTTAATAAAACTACAGCAACATTTGTCGCAAAATGTTTTAAAATTATTGCAGATACGAATCATACTGCTGAATCAAATTGGCAGAAAAAGCGTGAAGCTGCAATACAATTATTGCACTTTTTTATAGGTCAACGGTTAACATATAAAGAAGGAGATAACGAACTTCCTAATATTGTATATACGGTAAGTGACAGAAACACGTCCTACGGAGACATTGTTAGAATAAATGGTGTAAATTATAACTTACATGCTCCTGCAGATATTTAGGAATTCATAAAAGCCTTGTAGAAATGTGAAATAATGCCGAGATGGGAGATTTTTAATTCTAAACTTAGAAATCTTGCAGATAGTTCGTTTTCGGTTTTATATGATCATTTTTCGACGTCAAATGAAGACTTTCATGTAGCGATCGACGGAGTTGATTCAGGGCTTGTTGTAACAAAGAAAATGTTTGACAACGACACGATGTGTCAATGGTTTGTTAAAAACGGGTTTCTTGCTACTAACTGGTTTGTTTCTAAAGAAACTACGTTTACGATGCACAACTTGAAAGTTTGTAGTCAATCTCAAGCAGAAGTGTAGCAGGATGTAAAGGAGCCAGCGCAACCGCTTCCTAAGGTAGAAAAACCTAAAGAAGAAAAAAACGATGAAACCGCGTCTGAAGAAGAGATAAAAAAATGGATGGAAGAGACCGGAGCTGTAGAAGTAGAAGACGAGGATGATGAAGATGATGAAGACTATTCGTTTGACGTTGCGACTCCCAGCACCGATTATAAACGTCTGAAGCATGTAAACACGTTAGATGATGCGTTAAAACTTGTATCTACAAAATATAAATTTCTCGCTAAAATTCTAAAAAAAGCTGCCGAAAAGACCGGATTAACAAATGTCACTTTTGAAGTGCTACCGCAACAAGGTTCGAAGAAAATAATAAGAGGCGTAGAAAGGTAGAAAAAAGGAACTCTCGTTCATAATAAAGACGGATCTCGAAAAATTATTTTGTATTCAAACGCAACTATAAAAACACTTGCTCACGAGTTAGTACATATATATACTCTTGGAGCAATAAAAAAGAATACAAAGTATTCTAAAGCTGCCAATATTTTTTATTCGTATTGTAAAGAAGTTTTTACAAAAGATGAGTTAAGTTTGTATGGATTTACAGACTTTAAAGAATTTGTTGCAGAATTCTTTACTAATCCGGAATTGATAGATTTACTTAGATCAAAAGGGCCAGTTGATCCAAATGTGTCTAAAGTAATATCCGAAATATCTGACATCAAACCTACAAATATGTGGCAATCCACTGTTGCCGTAATAAGTAACATTTGGCACAAATACATCCTTAGAGATAGTAATACGGCTTACCGCCAGATATACTATGTGATGAGGGAGCTTTTGAAAGATTCTTATGCATATTAGTCTACTGATTTGTTAAACGACGAGTCAGTCACTCTTCAAGACATAATGAATGGTGTAGTAAAAGATATTAAAGAAAAACTTACACGAAAAGGCTATACTCATAAAAATCCGATTAGTAAAAAGAAAATTCATTTTGAATATGCTACTTCTGCGTAGGATCTTAGAGAAGCTGTAGACGGTATAATGCCAATGTGGTTTGAGTACGACAAAATAAGTCCGATCGGAGCTGGAATCGAAAAGATTAAATTTTCTGTAGCCGCATTAGAAGAAAGATTGGCCGAAGATGAGGCGTTCTCCGAATGGTGGAGATTTAATCTTGAAGAATCTGATATACCTCTCGTTAGAGAAATGGCTAAAGTTAGTCATCCTTATAAAAATGGAGACAAAACTGCAAAATACGAAAAAGAAGTTGTAGAGAAGAAGTATGGCAAGAAGTTCAAGCTTAAAAAGACTTTTTATAAAGTAAAGCTTGAAAATTGGGACGCAATTGCCCCAATTGTCAGCGAATATATGTCGGATACCAGAATAGATATTCGTAGAAAAATAGAAGACGAGAATGCAGATGAAGAAATGAGCGCTCGTGAGGAAGGTTTAAACACCTTTGGTGAACTTCTTACGGAGTCTTATGAAATATCTCCATACGAAAAAGCATCTAGAGAAGTTAAGTTTTTATTTAGTACTGTGCCATATGCCGACACAAGTCATAATAAATTCGGAATGCGCACATTCATGCCGTTTAGAGATGTATATGGCAAAGTGTTATATTATACCGCTAATTGTAACAGTACTCAAGAAATACTCAACAAGCTTTATACATTATCTAAAACCGGGCCTGACAAGGAGATGTTCGATTTCTTATACACTAAGTTCACGACTCTTATAAATAATAGGTGGAGGGACGAGAAAGATGTAAAAGGTAAAGGTCTTAAGATTAAGAATGAACAAGGCAAGGTATTTGATGCAGATGCTGATAGTATTGTAATTAAAGTTATTCGCGCACTTAGACAATAGTAGAACAACTTTATTTGGGCTACAACAAAAGATGTAACCGATAAAGAAGGTAATAAGAGCAAAGATATTACAATACGTACTACATTATATGAAAAAGGTGCCATAATGTCTGTAAGAGGTTGGATGGATCAACTTTTGACAGGTCTTAGCGGAGTACTTAAATATGATGCGAAAACGGCTTCTTATAAGTTTTAGAATCCTAAGTAGGGAAATATATTTAAGAAGATTTATTTTGATCTTTTCGAAGGTAAAGAAAGCTTTTTATATGCGTACGACAAATTAAAAAGCTAGGAACCCGAAGATATTACTGTACATTGGAGGTATTTGCCAGAAGAAGTTAAGTTTAGTCAGCTTACAGATAAAGACGTTAAGACTTATTTGCACAATGCTTTATTAGAATGTGGAATAGATGTCAGACAGGAGGTTATAGACTTGTGGTTAAACTAGATTATGGACAACAACCCGACTGTAACAACTCCTATGGATGCGCTTTATGTGATGCTTTCTGACAGAAACTCTCAGTTTATGCCAATAAACTTCTTTATGAGATTAGCTGAAGATGGCGATATTACAATAGATACCATATCTAACGCTTTTGGTACTGGATTCGTAAAAGAATTAGCAAATCTTCAAAATGAATATAATTTACGCACACAGTCTTTGATGACTACTGCGTCTCATAATAATCAGTATTATATTGTATCTGAGAGTAATTACATCAATGATTTAACCTAGGTTATAAACAGAGGTGATTCTTAGGATTCTTACATATAGATGTTAAAAGAAGACGCTTTTGCTCAAGGTTCTGTAATAGCAGAAATGTTTTCTATAAAAGAAGAAGAGTATCAAAAATGGCTTGAAAAAGAACAGGTTGAAGATTCCGAAGAGAATAGAGATGCGTTTGAAAAGATTTATTCCGGAACCATGCCAAACCTTCAAGTGTCTACATTTGTTGGCATGAAAACCAACAATATTGGAGATAGTGGTCGAGATTACTTTGAAATAGAACTTGGAGAAGATATTATATCTAAATTTGAGCTTTTACACGAAGGATACATGCTTTCTCCGACTCAATCAGACAAAAAGACTTACCACACCTTACGAGGAATACCGCTGGTCGGCATGCTCATTGGTAGACGCAGAAATGTTGACTGTTACGATGCAGATTTAAGATTTGATTTGCCGTCTGTACAAATAAGAGATAAAAAAATACTTGACAGATTTATCAAGTATTTTGAATCTGAAAAGAATGCAGTAGAAAAGGCGATTTAGGCTTACGAATCTGAATTCTATAAGTAGAATCCGGGAAAGAAAATTAAAAATTATTCGGATGGCAACGGAATGCGCTTTAGTTCGTTTAATTGTATTCCACTTGCTGACGGCAAGAAAATATATTTAAACCGAATAGAAAAAGGTAAAACTCCAAGAGATATGCTGAATGAGGCTTATAAATATTTCTTTGGGGAAAATGTTACTACGGAACAGCGGAGAGAAATCGTCGCCCGCATATTATTACAAAGAGCTTAGGAAGATATAGACAAAGCTGTAAAAGTCGGATTAATCAGAAAAGATGAAAACGGATTTTACGAAAATATAGGACTTGATGGAGCTACTATAACAGAAATGGCTGTGGCTATCGGTAAGTCTAAACACGGCGACAATTTTAAATTAACAAACTCCAAAAATGAAAAAACCGGTAAATACGAAACAAGTGCGTATTCTAAAAAGATTATCTCAGCTGCTATTCAACAATATATAATAGACTGTAGTATTAAACACATGCAGTCTATGCAGGAGTACCAACGTTTGTTTTCTGGAAGTAAATCTTTCTATAAATGGAAAGACGACGGTAAGTTTGTAACCGACATTTCTATAGATTATACCAAGCGTAGAGGTGGCGATATATCTACCGGTGGAATCAACGTTACAGATATAGATCCGCTTGAAGGAATGGAGGAGCTTGGTACGTATAGATGTATTGAAGTAAAGGATTATGAAGTTGAAAGTAATACTTTACAACAAAAAGCACTAGAAGAACAATTCTTGTTGAGCGATATGGCTGCAGCCGCTGCTGTAATTATTTCTGGAAAAGATTCTTCACAGTTAGATTTGTCAAACCGCAGATTACCTAAAACTGTAGATTTATATAAAAACAGAGAAGAAGCTGAAAGAATAATCAGAGAACGATACGGAGAAGAATTTTTAGATGTATTAAAGTCTAAAGCAAAAGCAGACGCTCAACAGTATTTTAAAAAGAGTGCAGACGATAATGCCCCTGTAAATGTTGCCGACGGAGCTACATATATTTCAGATAGTCTTTGCGAAAAACTTCTTAGAGAAGAAGGTAAGTGGGACAAGAAAATGAAATATGCGTTCGAAGTACTTCGTGGTAAACACGGCGCAGATGTTATGTCTGAAGAAGGTGCTGCTTTATATAAACAGATACTTGATGTAATTATAGGTACATAGAAGTATACTGCTACCGGATTTAGAAAGTCTGATGACGGATTTGGTGGAACGTTGATGACTCCATATTACAATAAAACCGCATTATTCCCAATATTTGATCAAATTGCTTATGGTAAAGTCGCCCAGTTGAGAGACGCAATGCGCAGAAATAACGTAGATATGATCATGATGACTTCTGCGGTTAAAGTTGGAAGTCAGGGCGCCATTTCTATTGACAAATTACTTGACAAGACTAATTATTCCGAGCACACGTATGTTCAGGAAATGCGGTTCTTACGGAAACAGCTCAATACTGATCCGAATGAACGCGAAGAGATGAATCTTGGTACACAAACTATTAAGATTGCTCTTGCTAATTTAAGGATGAATGACGATTATACAGATCCATTTACCGGAAAGACAATTAAAGGCGTAGATTTGTATAAGAAAATAATGCGCAGTTATAATATTCTTACTGATCTTGGATTTGAACAAGTGATGCGTAGATTTAGTAAGAAAGATTTTACAGGAAATACTGCGTGGCAAAATATCTTAAATGAAGATGTACACTTTAGCCTTCCAGAGATTGATGAAGAGGCCTTAAGTAAATTCTTATATGAAGAATTGCAAGCTAGAGATGCCAATGACAACATGTTTGAAGCCGTTGGGTACGATGAAGAAACAAATAGACTCGCTGCTCCATTGTCCGCAATAAGCCAATCCGGATGGATTGATAGTATAATTGCATCTTATATAAACAAAACTATAATTGACACAAAGTCACCTGGTGCGGCTTATATCCAACGTTCTATATTCTGCATGGAAGGAGAAGGAGATAAGACGATATACAACGGAAAGGAATTAAAACTCATTAACGACGACGGTAGTATGGACGCTGTAATTAGTATAGACTTCTTTAAAGATGTAATACCTAACTACAGCAAAATGACGTTCGAATAGGCTAGATAGTGGCTAATAGACCACAAATTAGTCGGTGATGACGCTAAAACCTACACTATAAGTTATCGTATCCCTACGCAAGCATAGTCGTCAATCAACCCTCTTAAGTTTGTAGATGTAGTGCCAGTTATACGTGATAGTATAATATTACCGAAAGAATTTACAAAACTTACCGGTTCTGACTTCGACATAGACAAGTTGTTCTTATCTAGATTGTTTATTAATCCTGAGACAATCGGTGATTCAAATAAGATGTTTACGTATCTAGACGAGCAAAATACTACACAAGAAAGAAAGTTAGAATTACTGCGTAATGGATATACAAACAACTTATTTAAAATGTACATCACATTGTTGATGGACAAGCGTTCTGCAAAAACAAAGTGGAGACCTATTGATGCAGATACTTAGTTGTGGGAAGAGGTCTATAAAGATTTATATCCTACCTCATCCAACCCAATAGAATCTATGCAACAGGATACCATATCTTATTAGACCGAATAGAAAAATAGTTTTGTTGTAGGTAAGGTTGGTATTGGACCGTTTGCCTTGAACAATAACAACCATATATACACCATGTTATATGGAATTTCTCTCGGAGGTAAAACCAGTCTTTTAAGATCATTGGGTAATGATAAGTTAGATATGGGAACTTTGTGTAGAGATCGTGATATATACGGCAATAACATACTGTCTTGGTTGTCTGGAGGTATTAACGCACACGTAGACATTGCAAAAGATCCGTTCGTTACAAAACTCAATGTTAACAAATATACTTACAATATTACAAACTTCCTACTTCGTGCAGGTTTCGGAAGAAACGGATTGTGGTTTTTGAATCTTCCTGTAATTAAGAAACTCGCGGATCAAATGAATGGAATTAGTGGACAGTACTTAAAACAGTCCAGTAAGTCTGAATTTGATGCTCAAGAGGAATTGATGGAGAAGTATAAACAAACTATTGTAGATGCAATTCCACAAACAATAAAGGATGCAGAAATACCAGGAAAACATGACGGTTTATCCGCAATTGAAAAGGCAATTGGGCGTAAATTAAAAATAGGAGATTTGTTATACGGTAGAGATGATGTTAAGAAGACTATATTGTTTAGTGGAATTTCTCGCAAAGAAAAAGGTGTATTAATACGTCGCTTTTATGATTATTGCGAAACGGTCGTAGAAAAAGCTTTTCTCGACGATATGGTTAAAACCGATACATCTACGTCTATATTGTATAGAACAGTAAAAGGTGCTAACACAACCGCAATAACAAAAGCATCTGACGATGTGTTTACGATTGACGAAAACGTATATAACTATATTGCAGTTTTAGTATTCGAAAAACTTAATAAAAACGAAGCTAAAACTACGTCAGACCTTACAAAATTTGCTAAGATTGATACTAAAAAACACGGATCTACTGTTGCAGCTCAAATAGACTTTTTATCTAGATACGAAAAATTTATTTCTGAACAATTTGGAGGGCGTCCTAAGATTACAGGTCTGGTTTCTGGATTCTTTGGTTTATTAAGCGATACCGATATTCTCGGTTTTGATACGTCTTTGATGTTGCAACAACCGGAACAAGAATTTTTAGCTCTTCCTGGAGAAACTTCTTACGAAAGTACTGATATAACAGAAGCTGGGTATGCTCCAAATCAAAACAACAACCCAATAGCTTCGTTTATAGATAATAAAACAAAGAAGGCTATAAACGCACTTACTGCAATTATTAGGAATGATTCTATAGAAGGCACTTATGGCTTTAATCTAATATGGAATAGGGTCAAACAAGATTTTGGAAAATCGTCTTTGACAGAAGAAGCTTAGTCTAAACTCAGGTCTGCTATTTTAGGTGCAACTAAACATGCGTGGGCGATGTCTGCGATGAAGAAGCTTGGTATTGACCCCGTAAGTTTGTTTAGAGATGAAAACGATTCTTTATCTCTTGCTCACGAATTAGTTAAATTAAAGACGAAACGAGTTACGTTTGTAGGGCCCGATGGTCGTAAAACATTTGGATCCATTGCGTATAAATATAAAGATAACGCATTGCTCAATATGTTGTTTGACGGCCATTCTACTGATGAATACACGTAGACAGACAAAATCATAGAGGTTTTAGATTTTATTAAAATTCACGTCCCATTTACTGACGATAATAAAAAAGCTAATTCTTATATACGTGCTTGGAGAGATTTGCATAACGATCCTGTAACAAAAGATTTTGCTGTAAAACTTATGTTTTATTCATTACTTACTTCTAACGACACGGGCGGCAATAATATTTTTAAATATGTTCCGTTTGAAATGCTTTAGGAGTATGGTTTGTTTGAAACAGAAAGAGAGCTTATTCGTCAACTTGGAGACCCAAGTGTACAGTTTGCAAAAAATAACGCTGAATATTTAAAAGCAGCTGATCTGTTAATAACAGATATAGTAGATAGAGTCGAAAGTATATTAGTAGAGGATTATGAATTCTCAACTCCAATTGCTTTGGAAACGAAGCAGTATAAGCAAGATAGACTTAGCGGACAAGAAGTACCATATCAAAGGAAAGAGTATATAGGATTTGGTAAAAAGTTTGGAAATAACGTTATAAAAAACGGAAAATCCGAGGATACTGACAGAATCCCTTATGTATTCTTGCCGATACGAGTAACTGACGACGGAAGGGTTTATGGAAGCGCTACAATGTCTAGATCCACAAGTAGAGGAGTAGTATTTGACAATAACGAATATATTCGAATTTTAAATCCAGTTGCTAACTACGAAAACTCTTAGAAGTATCTTACATATAAAAAAATCGGAGAAGTTGTAATTAATATAAAAGGCTATCCGTCTCAAGTGCCAATCTATCAGCTTGTAGATAGTTGTATGTATAAACTTGGTCCATATAAAGTATACAACTACAATAATGAAATGAAGATTTCATCGTCATAGGTTGTAGCAAATATGGAAAAGTATACCAGCTCTTCTATATATTCAATGCAAGACCTTGATCAATTTATAAAAGACGCTGTTTCTAAAATAGAAAATCAAGACGAGGTTGACGCGGAAGAGTGGTCTAAGAAAGAAGGTTGGTCTGTTGAACACTTCAACGAAAAAGTGCGAGATAGATTGCACGAAGCTTGGCAAATAGAGTATGAGCTCGTAAGTGACGATGAGCCTTCTATAGGAGAAGCTACAATGTATATGTCTTATGGCGACGATAAGCGCGACGATGTTACATCAGAAACTACGTTTGATGCCATCATAAACGGCGAAAGGACTGCTACTACAAGACTTGAAAGTTGGAAGGGAACGCAATGGTGGATAGACTTAAAAGTTGGAGATGTGATAACATTAAGAGATACTAAAATAAATTTACCAACTTCTCGTAGAATTAAGGTTCGTATAACTAGACCCGCTCATAAATTAATTCCTCAAACTGTACAAGAAATCTTATAGCCGTTATATGAAGTTGACGAGAAGATAAAGATGATGAATTTGGAGAAGAAGTATAAAGATATGGAAGACAGAGTTAGAAATAACTATCTCCCGTTATACGACGACTCCAAGTATCTTGAATATTATCTCAACCAAAACGAACCCGGTCGTAAGACAACCCTATCTGATTTATAGTTTGCGTTAAATGCAAAAGACGTAAAAGGCGATTACCTGTTTGATTAGGAAGATCGTATTCATATACAGGAAATGATTAATTCTATTAAAGTCTTTAACGAACATCTTGAGCAGTCTAGGTAGAATAAAAAAGCACCAAAAAATACAAACGATATATCAACGTTTCATATGCATTCTGGCGGTGCTTACGGGGCGGATTCTGATTGGACAGCTGTTGCTGAAGAGTGGGGTATGCCTAATGATCAGCGTCATATAAGTCATTACTATTACAACCAAAAGACTCCAATTGGAAATTCTCCAATATCAGATGCGGATTATAATGAAGGCGTAAATCACGTAATAACTGCAAACGATGTTCTTAATAGAAACCCAGAAAAGTATTTACATCTGTTGGCTAGAAATTGGTCACAAGTAAAATATTCCAATAGCGTATTTGCTATAGGTTCTATTAAAAATGGACAAGTCGACGGCGGTACTGGATGGGCTGTTTAGATGGCAATTGATGCAGGAAAACAAGTTCATGTATTTGATCTTCAAGATGAACGTTGGTATACTTGGAATTTTGAAAAGAAAACGTTTGAATACGAGAGTACTCCAAAATTAACTAAAGATTTTGCCGGCATTGGTACAAGAAGTATTGATAAAGATATCGAATCTAAAACAAACGGCAAAGTTAAATATGTTGGAGATTAGAAGAGAGAGGCTGCGTTAAATGCTATGCGTGACGTATTTAGGAATACTTTTGGAGAGCCAAGACAAAGCACAGAAACTCAAAACGATCCACAACGATTTAATAATCCGGAGGAGGATATTCAAGTGATTAATTCTTCAAAGACTATTTTATCTAACGAAGAACTCTCTATTTGGAATAAATCCGGCGTCGGAGATAATCCTAGAATTCTTGTTGCATCAGAACGCACAGATCCCGCATTCCATGTAAAACAGATCTTAGATATTCTTGATGGAAAAGAATCTGTTTAGCAGTGGGGTGTTGTGGACGGTAAGCGTGCTGTTGTTGGAAATGTTTCTGGAAAAGATTTTGCAGGATTGTATCTAATAACAAAACACGACGGTTTACCGATGCGAAAATTGTTAGAAACAAAGATTCCCAAACTTATTCATTTTAGTATTACTGGCCTCGGTGGTACTAAATACGAACCCGGAGTAATGAAAGCTGACGACCTGTTAGACAGAATTGCAGAATATATAAAGATGGGCCTGGATCCAAATACCGTTACCGTCAGAATAGATCCGATTGTTCCTGGTGTAACAACACCAAACATGATTAAAAACATAATAAGGCGTTCTGCTGAGCTTGGTATAAAGCGTATACGGTTCTCTATAATGGATGCTTATCCTAATACCGTACAAAGCCTAATTTCCTTGGGTTACGATTTCGAGAGAAATTACGGAATAAACCCGAAAACCGGTAAACCTAATTTTACAGCCAAGAAAGAAATAATTGACAAAATTGTCGATACCATGGTTCGGCTAAAAGACGAATACGGGGTCACTCTTGGTACTTGCGCCGAAGGATTGGTTAGAGAAGGTATCAGCAAAGAAGGATGTTTGTCTGTGGAATCTGTAAATAGAATGCTTGGCACTTCTATAGAAGATAAAGGTACTGCAAACAACGACCAACGTGTTCTTTGTTCTTGCTACGGTGGCAAAATAGATGCTCTCAAATATAATGCAGCATGCGCGTCACATTGTGTATACTGCTACGCAAAACACGAAAACGATAAAGCGTTAGAGTATTACAATGAAGATGGCACGCTTAAGGATAATGTGTATACCAGAGTAAGTTCTGGAAATGATATACATGATAAAAATGGTACAATAAACGTATACTCAAAAGGAGATAATTATTATTTGTCTAATTTTGCTGAAAGACCGTATAAGGCAGAAGTGAATAAGAGATTTCCTAAAGCAAACGTTAAAAGCGTAGAACATGCATTTTAGCTTACGAAAGTAGTATTTGCATGGATGCGTGGAGATATATCTGACGAACGCTTCAATCAGCTTCATAAACAATTGAACGACGCAAAAGATGGGGCAACTTTAAAGTATCTTGGTGGAATAAAAAGTCTTTATATGTCGCCAGAAACTTTAGCCGAATGGAATAAGGTTGTAGACGAAAATCCCAATGCTATTTTAAGAACGGTTAGCGACAAGGTGTTGTATAGACAAATGAAAGATTCGTTTATTGCAAACCCAGACGCGTTAAAATCATTACTTTCTACTGGAGACGCGCAGTTTACTCATAATTACCCAAATGGAAATCCTGTAGAACCCGATGATCCCACTAGGTTCGGAAGAATTCTTGCTAAAGTGAGAGACGATATTAGAGAAGAATAGGAATTAAATAAAAATTGTAATTAATGATATGACATGTTTAATTAAAAGTAAAAACGAGTCATTATTAAAAGAATACACTGACATGTTAGGCAGCAAAAGCGCTGCCTACTATGTCTTGTGTAAAAATAATGGCTATTCGTTGGAATTTACACCAGACGGGGAAAGGTCGGATTTATTCAGACAGTTGTTGGTTAAGAATAACTACGACTACGTAGAAGCAATCCGTGAAAAAGCAGAAATGTACTATTCGTCATATTATGATCAGATTGGCGGTGACTGGACATAGGAAGCAATTCCCGATGTATTAGATGATAAAGGAGAACCTAAAATAGACTTTACACCGTCTCCTATTGATTTCTCTGATGTTTTAGACCAATCTATAGATTTAAATGAATCTGATTAGATGGACATGTGTGAGATTTAGAAAAACCTCATACAGTATGATCTTAACGACTATCTTAGTAAATCAAATCTGTCTTCATTACCGGAACAATAGAACGCAAAAGAACAGTGGCTTGCCGAAAAATAGAAAAAATTAGTAGATTCTATAAATAAAGATTTAATAGCTGCATTCGGATTAGAAAAGAAGGTCGACGAAAATGGCTTTGTTTATTTTACTTCCAAAGAAAAGGATTCGCTGGGAAGGTATAAAATAATAATACAATTTTGCAAATACATTGAAAACGGAAAAAAAGGCGTCTACGACTAGACTGGTAGACTAGATGCAGCTGCAAACATTATACAAATAAGTTTATTGGATGGTGATCATACGACTATAAACCACGAGCTTGCTCACCACTATGTCAGAATGTTTTGGGATAGCGACGTAATTCAAAATGCAGTTAAAAAATTAGACACTGGAGATAGGAGTGAAGGTTGGTAGGTACGTTTAGAAGAAAAGCTTGTAGACGAAATTACAAAACGTACAACAAAATCCGATACATTCTGGGGTGAAATAAAAGACGAACTTAGAAGTGTATTTTTATGGCTTAGTTCTCCAATTAAACAAAATCTTTTAAGGAAAGCGTCGCTTGCGTTTAGAATAAATGATTAGGCGAGGTCTATTCGTAGAGAATCTTACATTCTTGAATTCATAGACCCTTTTGTAAAACGTGTTTATCAAAACGGAGCCCCTAATGTATTAATTGATGAATTTGACGCCGTAGCTTCTACGGATTTAAATAGGGCTATTACAAAATATGTTTAGAATTCTATAGATTTCTTTATACGATATTCTGCAAACCCAAATAGTATATTAAAAGATGAGTATGACGAATATGTAATACACGTGAAGAATTACTTATCTAGTACTACTTTATCTGAAGCCGACTTCAATGTTATATATATTTACATAAAAGACGAGTCTAATAAACTTAAAACTCAACATCCAGATGTCGATTCTGCAGAGTTTAAAGCTGCTGTAAATATTTCTATGATGATAGACGAAGTTCGTACTATAAGATCTAGTTTTAGCTCTCCTTCTAGTTCAGGACTTACTCCAGCTGGCGGAACGCATTCAAACTCAAAGTAGCTGAAAGAAGTAGTTGACGATATACTTAGAGGTTTACGAACTAGAATATATGAGTATTAGCATTCAGTTCCAAAAAGTGCTCAAAACGCAAATGCTGTTCAAGAACTTATTAATAAAATGGAAATTCTTTCAGAAAGTTCTGAATAGCTGATGTTGTTTATAAACGAAGGTATAGAAGAACTTGCTGACATTAAACGGCAGTTAGTTGAGTTACAAAAATCAGGATTCTCTAAATTAACTCCTCAACAATTGTAGTCTTTGTGGAATACAATCGAAGGCTTTTATCAACCTGTACTAGATATAATGTAGCACGAAAAGTTAAACTTTCCGGCTCAGTTAATGTATTATATTGACATGAAGCTAGAAGGCATGTGGAGGCTTTGTCAAGACTCTAAAAATTATCTTACTATTGCAAATACTGTCATGTCAACTAAAATTACACATGATTATTTAGTTGGCGACGGACAAACTGACGACGGCGTAGTTGGAGATTTATTAACTGATGAACAAAAGGAGCGTTTTCTTGAGAATTTTGACGACTAGCTTATTATAGGTAAATTGTTTGAAGATATTAATATGCTTCAACCATATATAGGTCTTGCGTCTAGGAGCAGATCGACCGTGATTAGAGTTGCTCGTAATATGATATTGTCTGCAAATTCCGAAATACGTCATGCAACTTTAAAAGATACTGCAAATATAATAAAACTTTATTTTGCAGCTCTTCCAGAAATGCGTAAACTCGGGCTAAAAGAAATCCAATCCGTGTTTCAAGAAATGGACGAAAACGGTAATAGAACCGGTTATTTTGTGCGTAAACTGAACTACGGTAAGTTCTATAGTGATATGAATGAACACCGCGACAGACAGGTTGATATTGCCAATGAGGCACTTAAATAGGCGTTAGGTCAAAATGCACCGTAGATTACATATGATGTACACAACAACGTTGTACTGCCTGTCGACGATAATCCTATAGTAAAAGATATTCTCACCAAATACGCAGACAAACTCGACGAGTGGCTTTGCGAAAATGCAAACCGAATGTTTTTGTCCGATTATTATAGAATGCGCAGAAGTAAGTTATCTCCAGATACTCGTATGGTAATGCAAGAACTCTAGAGTAGGATTAATGCAATCATGTCTAAAGCTCCGATAGTAAAAATAACACTTCCTAATGGTGAAACTAGCGACATGCAAGCTACATGGGAATTATCTCCGGAAGACCAGCAAAATTTGGTATAGCTACGTATGGAATATCAACAGCTTGGTAATCATTATTATTCAGACGGAACTAAAAAGACCGGTGATGAGTTACGAATGGCTGAAGAAATATCCCAATTTAATGAATGGAAATCTAAACTCATATCTTTTAAACAAAACGAAGACCGTTTTAATGCATGTATAGAAAAGATACGAGCTTAGCATGGTAGAAACTCTGTAGAAGAATCTAGATTTAGAAAATTAAATACGTCTATAGTTGTCAATCCAAATTATTATGAATGGGTTTTATCAAAAGTACATCTTTCAAACAATCCAGTTTTGGATGAACTTAGAAAAAAAAGGAACGATCTTAAAAAACTAATAGACGAATTTGATAAGAAAGGAATAAATATTGAACAAAAACGGCGGCAAATGATGTATTGGGAATCTCTTAAAGAAATAGATTCTCAGATACAAGAAATTCTTGACGGTATGCGATCTGGTCCTGTTCCAGAAGAGGAGTAGTGGTCTCATTATTTCGATAAAGAAATGGTAATGTACGATGATAACGAAACGTTACTAGATCACATGATTAAATAGGACACACTAGAATATAGAAGAACTCACCCTGCGGACACTCGTTCGGATAGCGAACTTAGAGACGAACTTATAAAAAAATACTAGTATACATATACGTGGTATGACAACACAGGTGGAGCTCATACTGGAGTAGCTTTAGTTAGCGTTTTTGTAAGGCAGGTTCCAAAAGGAGCTAGTATAAACAAAGGCAAATTAAGTGGAAAATTCGCAAAAGATGCACTTATTGTAAAATACAGCAACCAGTTTTCTGATATAGATCCTAATAGTAGTTTATATAATCCTGATTTTGATAGGAATGATTCACATTTAATACAACCTAGACAGGATAAATATAATAACGATAAACAGTGGAATCTGATACAGAATAATGAAAATATAAAAAATCTCTATGATGCTCTTATAGAGCTCATGAATAGAAATAATTCAAAACTTCCTACAAATTCTGATTTTAATTATAGATTGCCACAAATAACAGCAAGAAGGCTTACTCTACTTCGTAGATCTGGTTCTATAAAAGAACTTTGTGACGCTTTGAAATATAATTTCAATATGGAATTTAAGTTGAATGAGCGTGACGATGATGATATAAATTACGAGGACCAAGATTTAAAAATAAGAGCTAATGGTACAAGAATAAACACAGTACCTACTCGCTATATTAGACCTTTAGAAGATCCTAATACAATAACTGGAGATGTGATAGGTTCTGTTATAGCATTTACTGAGATGACTAATAATTTTGTAGTGAAGACACAGTTATCTTCAGAATTGGAATCTATAAAACATTAGCTTTTAGATAGACAAGATCCAAATGTAGCTCAATTGCACAACAGGTAGTCTACTAAGAATATAATTAAGTAGCTCACGAATATGATGGACGATCAATTATATTCTAACAGAACTAAACACGGAGATAAAACCAACAGCTTTACTAGAAAAGAACAATTGCTTATTAAATTTATGACCAAATTTCAGCGATTTGGCAGAATATTAATGCTTGGTTATAACTTCACATCAATGAGCGTTGGTTTTTGGGAATCGTACATTAGAGGCAATTTGGAAGCATTTCTAGGTAAAGATTATAATATGCGAGACTTGTGGCATGCGTATAAAAACGCGTTGAAATACGGTATGCCAATGCTTCTGTAGGCCGGCTCTGTTAAAGCTTCAAATAAACACGTAGCTTTAATGTAGTGGTTTGGTGTATCTAAACGTCTTAGAGAATCATATCACGGCACTGAACGAAATAGGTTTATTAAATTATTGAGTGAAAACATAAACGGAATGTTCGGTTTTACATTAGGTGATTATATGAATAGCTCATTTTAGTTGTCGATGGCATTGTCAAACGTTAGATTTATAGACCATCCTTCTGTACCAACAGGTTTTTATACAAAACAAACACTCATAAAAGCAGTACAAAAACAAAATAGTAATTACACTTACAAAGAAGCTAAAGCTTTAGCATCGCAATTATATAAAGAAAGCGGGGTTTGTTTAGAGGACGCATATGATTTTGAAGACGGTATAATTAGTGTAAAGCAAGAATATTCTTAGTATGTAACAAAAGTAATAGAAAATAGAGTTACTGGTAAATGTTATCAACGCCTTGCTGAGGCATTAGGAGTAGTCCCACAAGATGATATGCCAGGCTATGCTCTTTAGATATTACTCCGTCCATTGGGCGTTTTGCGTAATTATCTTTTTACTGTAATAGCTAGAAACTGGAATTGGGCTCATGATTTACAAAAACGTTATGTTGATAACGAAGGCAAAGTTGTTAAAGAAGATGACATGTTGGATGGTTATTTAGACATAGATGCCGGTAACATGAATATTGGAATTCATCAAGGGTTGTACGGGTGGATGAAAATGGTTGGTCAACAGCTGCACTTAATAAACAGAATCGGTAATTCTCCTAATCTTACTGACGAAACACGAGAATTGTATAATTATGCTGCGGCTAAAGTGGGCCTTGAGATATTTTCTATAGTAATGCTTGTAGGATTAAGCACCTTATTTAAAGCTATGGCAAAAGGTGCTGGCGATGATGATTGGTGGCAAAGATTCGGATACCTTACGTCTGTACGCTTAGTAAACTCATTTATATCAGTACTAGACCCAACATCATTCCTAGAAATCATTAAAAATATATCAACTCTTATATCTCCGTTAAACGATTTAATTAGGACTATAACTATTTTATCTGATATGCTTGGCTTAAGTGGCCACAGCCCGTTCGATGAAATATAGAGTGGATCATATAAAGGTAGAAGTAGATTGTTTAGAAACTTAATGAGAATAACTCCACTTGGAAATGCTTATGAGGATTTAACTTCTTCCGCTCTTAAAAGTAGAGCGAATTGGTACTTACAACAAGATCCTATTACATGGGGAGCTGTTGGTGGAGTTTTTGATCAACTTTGGGGAACTGGAAAGTGATTTTTTAATTTTGGTTCTATACTTAACTATTATTACGATAAAAAACAAAGAAGCCCTAGGGATTACTGTTTTTCAACAGTAATACCCTGGGGCTCTTTTCTTACACTTAATGGAATATAATGTTCTTCTGGAATGGCTCGATAATACTTTTCACCTGCTAATACCCTGTAGAACGGATAATTTGCAGTTATATCATCAAAATTTTTCCAGAATGTATAAATTTTACTAATACCTTCATTAGACAATGTTGTATAATTTCCACTCAAAATTTTCCTAATATCCAGAGACAATATTGGATACTTATAAATGTGAAACAAGTCATCACCTATTCTTCGAGCGTAATCTATACTATTAGTAGCAAGCTTGCTGCGCATATTACTAATGTCGTACTTAAAGACTAAATATATATAATCAAGTCCTGGGGAATTAATATCTTCAGTATAAACTCCTACGAAGTCTTGTACATTTACATCTTTAAGTACAATATTATCGTCTATTAAAGGTATTAGCAATTTTTCAACTTGGCTCATAAATCTAATGTTTCACAACCGTCACCTTCATAGTACTCTCTACTATGATCCCACTTACCTGTATCTTGATGCCACATAATTTCTTTCATAGCATTCATTATAGTAGCTTTCCTTGAATCAATCATGTAGTAATCAAGTTTGAATACACGAATTTCATAGCTACCTGTAGTATCAATACCTATAATATAGAACTCAAATGTCCAATCATTTGGGTCTTCTCCTAGTTCATACTTAAGGTACCAGTGCACAGCCTGATAATAAAAACAGAGCTGTCTACAGTAGTCATATTGGTCGATACTGTCCTCAAAGTGCCACAACTTTTGTGTAGTCTTTAAGTCGTAGATGGTGGCTTTCTTGTTTTTAAAGTCAAGTGTAAGACCATCTAACAATGATTTACATTTAACTCCAGCTGCCATCTTTACATAGTATGTCCAGTTTATATGAAACTCGTGATATACCAAACCTTCACCAGGCACGTCTGTACATTCGTATAGTTTGGTAGAATAATCCTTTATTCCTTCTGGCCATATTATGTACTTTGCAAGTTTATGGGATTCAATATTTTGCTTAATTTTCTCAAGCAGTTTAACATCCCAAGGACTAATCATAATCCTTCCATCATTTGCTTTCAGGAAGTCTATATAATCCTTCAACGTAGAGGCTATTTTAAG
>CADBUP010000178.1 GCA_902797885.1 uncultured Ruminococcus sp. | reverse complement strand
CAAAAATTTAACTGAAATGGTATTTATCTTGGACAGAAGCGGTTCGATGAGTGGACTTGAATCAGACACAATCGGCGGATACAACAGCTTGCTCGAAAAACAGAGAAAAGAAGTTGGCGATGCAACGGTTACAACGGTTCTCTTTGATGATCAGTACGAGATGATTCATGATCATGCCGCAATTGGTAAAGTCAAAGACATTACAAGTAAGGAATATTTTGCAAGAGGAATGACAGGGCTTCTCGATGCAATCGGTAAAACAATAAATCATGTAGGTAACAGACATAAGAATGCACTTGACAGCGAAGTTCCCGGCAAGACGATGGTTGTAATCATAACAGATGGATTTGAGAATGCAAGCCGAGAATTCACGCTTCCGCAAGTTAAGCAAATGATAGAGAGACAAAAAGCGGAGTTCGGTTGGGAGTTCTTGTTTTTAGGTGCAAACATTGATGCGGTTTCAACTGCTGCCAATTTTGGCATATCAGCAGATAGGGCAGTAACATATGAAGCTGATTCTATGGGAACAGAAATAAATTTTAAAGCAGTAAGCGAAACAGTGTCTTGTATGAGAGCATCAATGCCAATGGCATCGGATTGGAAACGAGATATAGAAGAATACAGAAACAAGAAAAAGAAGAGGTAAGTTCTCGAAAGTAGGGCGTGAAACTAATCACACTCTACTTTTTGCTTTAAGGTTGCGTTCACAAACTTTTCGTTAAAAAAGTCTCACAAATTCTTGTCGGATTATTGAAAATTTTATATAACTGTGTTATAATATATATTGTCATATTATAAATTAAAGAGGTGTATATAATGGCAGCTTCATACAAGAAACTTTGGAAACTTTTAATCGATAAAGATATGAAGAAGAAAGACCTTGCAGAACAGGCAGAAGTGAGTAAATATACTATTAGAAAACTTACAAGAGGAGAAAATGTAACAACAGATGTCCTAATAAGGATTTGCAAGGCCTTAGAATGTGATATCGGAGATATTATGGAGATTGTTGATACCGAAAAATGATGTACGGTTTTTAGTGCATTGCAAATGATAAAATGATGAAAGGATAATATTATGTTTGCCACACCGTTTCATGCATACTACACAGCACGAATATTAGATGGCTTATCGGATGAAGATAAGTTTATTCCGGCATTTGCATCATCGGATATAAAAGTATATCCGTATCAGGTGAGTGCGGCTTTGTTTGCGGTTCGTTCTCCGTATAACAAGGGTGTAGTTTTGATGGATGAAAGCGGACTTGGCAAATCTACCGAAGCTATGCTTGTGGTAACGCAAAAATGGTATGAGGGCAAAACAAGAATTTTAATTGTTGTACCCAATAGTGACTTGCTTGTTCAATGGGAAAATCTTATCGAAAATAAGTATAGCATACCATATATCACAATCGCATCAGCAAAACAATTAGAATCAGCAGAAAACACATTTAATCACGAAGCAGTAGTTCTTACAACCTTTGATTTTGCATCGCAGTATAACAATATTCTCAGTGAAACCATATGGGATGTTACTGTGTTTGAAGAGGCGAGCTTGCTTGCAAGCGGATACAAAGACGAAACGAGCCGTGCAGCAACTTTAAAAAAGATTGCAGAAGGCTCATTTAAAGTCTTGCTTACAGGAACGCCCATAGAAAAGAATATACTTGACTTGTATGGTTTGATGTACTTTATAGACGAAACCATACTCCCAAGTGAACAGGAATATATGTCAAAGTATTTCAGAAAGCCTGAGAACTATCCTGAACTTGCAAAGCTTGTAAGCAAGTATTGTTTCAGAACATTGAGAAAGCAAGCGAAAAGATGTGCCTTTATTCCTGAGAGAATAGTTATCACTTGCGAATTTGAACAATCAGCAGAGGAGCAAAAACTGTATGATTTGTTGCAGAAATACATTGATAAACCGAATAAAATCGCTTTTCCTGAAATGGAAAAATATGATTTGGCTTTAATGCTCTTTGGAGCGATGGGCTCATCCACTCCGGCAATTATAAAATCAATTGAGGGCATAATTAAAAGATTGGAGAAAATATTAGGTGCTGAAGAAGAATTAAAAGAGTTTACCGAAATGCTCTTTGTGGCACATTTAATAAAAACAGATACAAAACTGAAATTGCTGACCGAATATATTGAGGAACTCTTTAAACTCCTTAAAAAAGAAGGAGCAAACAGAAAAGCGGTTATATTTACAGAAAGCCGTGAAACTCAAGGATATTTGGCAGAACATTTGAAAGACAAATACAAACTGTCCATATATAACGGCTCTAAAGACTATCGTGAGATTGAGAGCTTTAAAACAGAAAATGAGATAATCATATCAACAGATCAAGGCAGCCGTGGTTTTAATATGGAAGATGCGGCACTGGTTATAAACTATGATTTGTTATATAACACACTTAAAATGGAGCAACGAATAGACCGTTGCCACAGACTCAATCAGCAAAATGATGTTATAGTGCTGAACTTCTTAAATAAAAGCAATATGGCAGATGTCAGAAAGCTTGAACTTGTGAATAAAAGAATGCTTGTTGCAGACGGAGTGTTCGGAATGTCTGATAATATTTTGGGCGGTTTTACAGATAACCTCAAAAAGACACTAAAAGAAATAACTGTAAGATCACAGGCACAGATTAAGGCTGATTATAACAAAACACTTGAATATTATGAGGGCGATAACAGACAACAAGTTGAATCTGCCGAAGAAATACTGTTCACAACATTTACAAAAGAGCTTGCAGACAAGGTGAAAATCACACCTGAGTATGTGGATTTGCGTGCAGAACAGGTGAATAATGACTTATGGCAGCTTGTGAAATACTATTTTGAACAATATAATGAAAAATATGATGATTGCAGATTTGTGATTAATGAGGAAAAGAGAACTGTTACCGCAACCGATTATTCTGAACTGCCATATTTGTTCTATTATTGGACAGGCGGGCAGAATAGAAGATATAGGGCATTAAAGGAGTTTAAGAAAATAACTCTCCTTAGTCCTATTGCAAGAGGTGTTATTCATGAAATGGAATGTACTGATGAAGGCAAACTAACAGTTGACGGTGATATAGAGTCTTGCAAAATTGCACTGTATACCATAGACATATTTGCCGGACGAAAACGGACAGGACAGGTATATACACTCCTTTGCGGAATAACGGATGACGGCAAAACACTCACAAATGATGAATGTTTAAAAATTTTAGAAATGCCTGTTGTTGATTATGAAGAATCAGGAAAAAGGCTTGAAGCATGGCTTAAATCAAGCAAAAGATCGCAAATGGACAGCCTGATACCTCTTGATGAGTTTATTAAGAAAAGCGTTGAAGACGCATCATCTGCACAGGCAGAAGAAATAGAGAGAATAAAACAAAGAGCGACAGTCAATAAGAACAGCATAGAACATGAGCTTGTGGACTTAAAATCGGAGCTTGCAAAATTAGAAAAACAACTTGAAGGCTCAACTGCAAATCGTCTGGAAAGACTAAAATTAGAGAGAAAATTAGGCGAAGCAAAACAAAAGCTGATGGCAAAAGAAGAAAGTATCTACTTTGATGCAATGCGGATTGATATTACCTGCGAGGAAAATATTAAAAAGTTCCTCGAGGATGAAAAAATAACAGCTAGAATGCAAAAGCATTTTGAGATTGAAATTATAGGAAGGAGAAGTTGAATATGTATCAAGATCCTTTTAAAGAGTATATAAAGCAGTCGGAACCGAACAAAAGAGATAAAGGATATGCGTGGAGTACGGCAATCGGCTTGCAAAAGGTTGACGGACTTGAACCGTCAGAGCATCTGGTTAAGACTGCAATTGAGAATATAGAAGGCTATATCACAATGGAGGATGCCGAAAAACGAATAAACAGCTACTATGAAGCAACAGTAAAAAGAGAAGAAGATAACAGAACGGAGGAAGCAGATAAAGTATCTGTCAGAATTGCATCAATTCTTTCTGAAAGAGCGTTCACATTTTCGCCAAGCGAATATATCGGTATCCATAAAAAACTGTTTTTTGGTATCTATAAGCATGCAGGGAGAATAAGAGATTATAACATCACAAAAAGTGAATGGGTGCTTGATGGCGAAACAGTTCTCTATGGTAATGCAACAGAACTAAGGCAAACGCTTGAATATGATTTTGAACAGGAAAAGAAGTTCAGTTATAAAGGACTTTCTCAGGATGAAATAATAGAACATCTTGCATTCTTTATTTCAAGGCTGTGGCAGATACATGTCTTTGGTGAGGGAAATACAAGAACAACAGCGGTATTTTTTATCAAATATTTAAGATCGCTTGGGTATGATGCAACAAATGATATTTTTGCAGAACACTCGTGGTATTTCAGAAATGCACTTGTAAGAGCAAATTACACCAATCTTAAAAAGAATATTCACGAAACTACAGTTTATCTTGAAAAGTTTATCAGGAACTTGCTTTTAGGTGAAACAAACGAACTGAAAAACCGATATTTGCATATCAGTGGAGCGTTTGAAGAGGAAAAACCGACAATTGAAAACAAAAAACCGACAATTGACAGTGAAAAACCGATAATTGAACAATTAAATGGAACAAGTTACACAGAGCATACAAAACAAAACATTTTGAAGGTTTATAATAAATTAAGAGATAGTGATGTTTTTGGACGAACAGATATTTGTAATGCCACAGGACTTGGAATGACAGCCGCAGGTGATTTATTGCATAAAATGATATATGCAAAAATGATTGTTCCCGTGAGTGGACACGGCAAAGGTAAGTACAAATTCATTATTTGAATCAGAGGGGATAGAAAATTATGGAATTAAATAAAATGGACGGTATGTCAATGAATATTGAACAAACAGAAATGGAGAAGTTAAAGTCTGTATTTCCGCAATGCTTTACAGAAGGGAAGCTTGACATAGACAAGCTTTTGTCATTGTGCGGTGAATACATTGACAATGATTTTGAAAAGTACAAATTTGAGTGGAAAGGCAAAATGGAGTCGTTAAAGCTTGCACAAAAGCGTTCCACCGGTACGCTTCGCCCATGCAGAGAAGAGAGTGTAAATTTTGATGACACGCAGAACATTTATATTGAGGGCGATAACCTTGAAGTATTAAAGCTTTTGCAGACTGCGTATTATAACAAAATTAAAATGATTTACATAGATCCTCCGTACAACACAGGTAATGACTTTGTATATGAGGATGATTTTGCCGATCCTATGGCACGCTATAAAGAAATAACACAGCAGACAACAAAGTCCAATCCCGAAACAATGGGAAGATTCCACACAAATTGGCTTAATATGATGTATCCGAGATTGAGATTGGCATATAATCTTTTAACTGAAGATGGTGTAATATTTATAAGTATAGACGACAACGAACTTATAAATTTACGAAAAGTATGCGATGAGATTTTTGGTGAAGAAAATTTCTATACGCAGATTATTGTACAATCAAATAAGAGAGGTCAAACATATAAACAAATTTCTAAAACGCATGAATATATGTTAGTGTATACAAAACATTCAGAAACAGAATTCAATGAACTTGAGAAAGGTGATGACAACAACGATTTAAATTTGGTAGACAAAGTGGGCAGATTCAACATCCGTGAAGTAAGAAATAGAAATCCAAAGTTTGGAAGACATAACAGACCAAATCTTTTTTATCCAATATATGTTAACCCTAATGTTGTTGATGAAAACGGTTTTTGCCCTGTTTCGTTAGAAAAAACAAGTGATTTCTGTATTGAAGTTGTGCCTTTGAATTCACAAGGTAATGAAAGCTGCTGGAGATGGGGACAAAAGAAAGTAATTGATAATAATACTGATGATACAATGACAAGTAATATAGTTGCTAAAATTAAAAATGACGGGAACTACAACATTTATGAGAAATATAGAAAAACGACCTATAAACCAAAAACAATATGGGATGATGTTGCTGTAATTACTGAAAAAGGAACAGTTGAATTAGGCGAGTTAGGATTAGCTGCATATTTTGATTTTCCAAAGCCATTAGAATTGTTAAAGAGAGCAATTCAAATTGGTACCAATGATGAAGATATCATTATGGACTTCTTCTCAGGTTCTGCAACTATGGCGCATGCGGTAATGGTTTTAAATAGCGAAAATAACGAAAATAGAAAATTTATATGTGTTCAGTTGCCTGAGCTTTGCGATGAGAAGTCAGAGGCATATAAAGCAGGATACAAAAATATTTGTGAGATTGGCAAAGAGCGTATTCGTAGAGCAGGCAAGAAAATACTCGAAGATAATACGCAAATAGAATTAGGTAATGAGGAAAAGAAACCGATTGATGTTGGATTTAAAGTATTTAAACTTGACAACTCAAATCTCAAAACATGGGATAGTACACCGCTTAACGATACGCAAATTGACTTGTTCTACGAAAGACTTAACTCTATGATTGACACAGTTAAAGAAGACAGAACGGATATGGATGTTGTGTATGAGGTTATGCTCAAAATGGGAGTTCCGCTTGATGTGGAAGTTCAGTATATGGAGATTAACGATAAAATCGCATACATAGTCGGTGACTTTTTGCTGATGATATGCCTCGGAAGTAACATAACAGCAGAAGATATGGAAGAAATGGCACAGTACGCTCCTGCAAAAATTATCTGTGCAGAGTCGGGCTTTGCAGATGATTCCGCACTCTCCAATGCACATTACATTTTGAAAGACAGATCTATCGAGTTAAAACTTGTGTGAGGTGAACGTTTTACAATGGAAAAAATAGTGTATTTCGATGAAGAATCCGTTACAGACTATGTTCAGGTAAAATTTGGCGGCAATCTTGAGAAGACAACAGAACTATTAAAAGAAAGTCAAAAAGGTACAAGTGGAGGTAGTTCTGCAAAAGTATCTGCAGGATTATCTAAGATATTTAAAGCTTTAATTGGATTTGAGGCTGACGCTTCTGCTGAAGGTGAGATTCATGCATCGCTGCAAACTAATAAATTAGCAAAAAGTATTCTACAAAACACTATATTAACTGATTTCATTGAACTGGTGGAAGAAGCAAAGGATAAACCTGAAAATACAATAAAAAAGTTTGAAGGATACAAAATTTCAGCCGAAAAAAACTCACTTTCTTACATGGTTATGATTACACCATATCTTACTATGATGAAGGACAATGGAACTGTGCAAGCCGGGGATTTTGATATAGCAATTAACAAAATGGATGAAGCTATTAGGGGCGGGAAAGGATATTATGAGTTTAAAGGTCAAAAAGGAAATAGTACTGTCGTATTTAGATTTAATATAAATGCATTTAAAAATAATTACAGAATATCTGATTTGCTTAAAATGAAACTTACTTTATATGCAATTTGCGTAGGAGAAACGACACTTGATATGTTAGATATCAATAACGAATTTGATATTGATACATCTTCTACTACTGTTAAAGACAATCCCTCTTACGAAAAGATCAAGCAAGATGAGGAAACACAAGGAACGAATACGAAGAGATTAAAGGTTTATGATGTCCTTTTGGCGGGAGTGATGTAAATGGTAAACAGAGTAGTTATATTTACGGGTTCAAAAAGAGACTTTGATTTATATCTTGAAAATGAAATTAGTGACACAGAAGATATAACAAGATTTATGGAGGTTATTCAAAATTATAATTTTAGACTCAGACCTTCAAACACAGCACAAGGAGATAACGAACCATCTTTAGGAAATTACATAGAAAACTGTGTTGTAAGAGCAGAAGATTATGGTTCAGTTCTTGAACATGTTATATCTAATTTTACTACTATACTGACATTAAATCATGATATAGGTACTCTTTATGTTCAAAACCCACCGAAACGTGTAATTCAGACATTAAAGGCAGAGTTTGGAGATGCAATAGAATTTGAGGGTACCGAGTATTCCCATTTTGATAAAGAAAAATTAAGAAATGCTTATGCATACTTAAAGGAACACATTATAGGACAACAGGAAGCAAAAAAACAAGTTATCGCAAATCTTTATAAAGAAATCGGACGAATATCCGAAAAACCGATTGTAATTTTGCTTTATGGCGTATCGGGTGTGGGTAAAACAGAAACAGCAAAATGTATAAGCAAGGCTTTGGGTGGAGATCTTTTAAGAATACAGTTTTCTATGATGCAGACAAATGAAGCCTATAATTATATATTTGGTTCAGAACATTCGAAAAGCAGTTTTGCAAGAGATTTGCAAGGCAGAGAAACTAACATCATTCTCATTGATGAATTCGACAAGGTAAATCCTTCGTTCTACAATGCCTTTTACGAATTGTTTGATGACGGTGTTTATGTTGATACAAATTATGAGGTGGACCTTAGAAACAGTGTGTTTATATGTACGAGCAACTTTATGAGCGAAGACGAAGTAAAGCATGTGTTAGGTCCTGCTATGTTCTCACGTATAGGATGCTGTATCAGATATGATGAGCTTTCAGGTTCAGAAAAAGAAATTATTGTTAGAAGATGGTACTCAGAATGTATTGATAAATTGCAATCGGATGAAAAAGGAGTAATTGAAAAATCTGATATTTTAGATTGGTTTATTAAAAATATTGATAGATTCGACAATATAAGACTTTTGCGTACAAGGATGGAAAATGCAATATATCAGCTTCTTTCGGAAGAATTTATCTTCTCATATGTAGATAAAACAAATAGTAGCGAAAGTGAGGAGAAAGCTCCATGAAACTTAAATTTAAAAATCAAGAATTTCAAACTGATGCGGCAAATTCTATTGTTGATTTGTTCAGAGGTCAGGAGAAATTGTCTTCTACATTTGAAATATCGGAAGGACCTCAGCTTGCTTTGTTTGAAAACGAGCTGGGTATAGGCAATATAATCAATATTTCAAAAGAAGAATTGCTTCAGAATATGCATGAAATTCAAAAAAGAAATAACCTTCCGCTTACGGATGATATTACTGATGAAAACGGTGCAATGCGTTTGTCATTCAGCGT
Organism: uncultured Ruminococcus sp.; assembly: GCA_902797885.1. Classification (GTDB taxonomy): domain Bacteria; phylum Bacillota; class Clostridia; order Monoglobales; family Monoglobaceae; genus UMGS1820. The sequence continues at coordinate 61 of CADBUP010000178.1, read as the reverse complement.
GGAAATGGAGACAGGTACAGGTAAAACCTAAGAAAAAAAAAAAACCATCTTTGAACTGCAT
>CADBUP010000177.1 GCA_902797885.1 uncultured Ruminococcus sp. | reverse complement strand
CTCTCCCCTTCCAATCTTCTTAATATCATTTTTCCATCAAGGTCAGTCAGTACAGAAAACCACTCGGAAAGAAAGAATTTCTTTATCGCAGTTTTCTCTTGATAATACTTAGATCTTCTATAATCATCGACCGCCTGTTCTATAATCGCATTTGCTAATGCTGTGTATGTATCATATTCCATTGCACAAACTCCTCCTTTCCCAAAACAGAAAGCAGTCCTTCGACTGCCCATTTTATCTAATAGGAAATTTCCCAATTTTCTATTAGCAAAAAAGTCTACCTATCGGAGTGAAGTGTAACGAAACGACAGTCATGATAGTGACTTTTTTATATTATTTATAATCTATAATTTCATTTTAGATTTGTTTTATATTTTCTCTTATTCCTGTACATTTTCTTATCACATTCAATAATCAGCTCGTCAATACTTTTATGGATTTTACAATTGAATTTCATATATCCGAGAGATACTGAAAAAGGAACCTTTCGAGTTTGATTTTCAAACCCAATACAATCCCTGAACTCCGAAATATACCCTGATATGTCACATTCCGCAATACATACAAACTCATCACCGCCGACACGATAAACATCTGCTTTAGTGCCTATGGTTTTTAGTAAGCAGTTTGCAACTGTCTTTATTACCTCATCTCCGGAGTGGTGTCCGTGAGTGTTGTTTATTACTGTAAGATTATCTACATCAATTACAACAACCATAATATTATCAAGCCTTGCCGTATCATTGCGAAGTTTAACAAGTGCTTCTTCATAGGCATTACGATTTTTTACCCCTGTCATAATGTCTGTGTAGGCAAGCAAAAACAGTCTATCTGTAACTTTGCTTCTCATAAACAATTTCTTGCAAATGAGCGATTTTATATTTGAAACTTGATTTCGAAGAAATGTCCAAAATGTTTTCATAGATAACCTCCAATCTTTTATCTTATACATCGTACCTCCATTCCTCATTTCACATATTTAAATTCATATTCAGATATTGCTCTGGCCCATCTTACCCGATTCCGATATTGCTCCTCAATGAGTCCGAGCCGGATTGCATGAGTCACAATATCATTGGAAGCGTTCATATATTCTTTTGTGGCAAAGCCTATGACTTCTCCGTATTCTTTTTCATATATTATGATTATCTCGTAATGTGTCATCATAGGCTTACTTTCAGTGTTATTGTGTCGAACAGGGTTACTTCTGCCTGTTCTTTGGACAGTATCTTTACTTTTGTTACCATCGACCTTACAACCTCTTCATCGTATTCTGTGAACTTTCCGGGGATACGGTCTATCGCATCGTATATCGCTCTGAGTTGCCCTGAGCCTGTTTCTTCTATCTGACCTTTTGCTTTGGCAGCATTCAGTCTGGCTTGCAGTTCACTTACTTCTTGATGCTTAACCTTGCACTTTTCCTCGATGATACTTCTGTCCTCTCGGTTGTTTACACCCTGTTTTATAATTTCGACTATCTCGTTATTTTTAAGCATTATACTGCTTTCCAATCCATGTATCTGCATAGTGGTATTTGGTCCTGACAGTATTTCGGATATGCTGCCTCTCATCAGTGCTTTTATCTTTTCCGTATTGTCAAGCAGTGAGTTTATTGCTTCCATTACTGCGGAGTGTAGGGTTTCTTCCTCTAAAGTTATTGATTCGGTGCAGTATTTTGTTCCATATTCAAGTCTTGATATGCATCTCCATACTGCTCTCTTCTTTCCTCTCTTCGCCCATGTTGTTCTTCTGTACTTACTACCGCAGTCTCCGCATACTACCAAACCTGTCAGTGCATATTTACTGCTGAATTTCGACCTGTATGATATTGCTTTATCTGATACAGCTTTCATGCTGTTTCTTCTGGCAATTTCCACCTGCACCATATCGAACACTTCAGGTTCTATGATTGGTATATGATGATTTTTTATGAGGTACATCGGAAGTTCACCTGTATTTCTTGCTGACTTTTTTTCGAACAAGTCCACAACATATGTTTTCTGCGTTAGAACATCGCCCTTGTATTTCTCGTTCTGCAGTATTCTTTGTATTACAGATGTGTTCCACTCGGAATTTCCTTTTTTGGTCTTATACCCTTTTTCCGCAAGCAGGTCCGCTATTCTTCTGTAGCTGAATCCTTCGAGAAATTTCGTAAATATTGTTATGATAATCTCTGCTTCCTCGGGTATAATTTCAGGTTCGCCATTTTCACCTTTCCTATATCCAAGAATGTTGTTGTACATCATCGGTGCTTTTCCAAGTTTGTAGCCGAACCGTTTGCCCATCCTTACATTGTTGCTTATTGATTCACTTTCTGCCTGTGCGAATACACTGTACAGGGCGATCATCATTTCACTTGTCATATTTCCTGTATCGATATTCTGCTTTTCGAAGTATATGGACACTCCTATACTTTTAAGTTCTCTAATGAACTTTATGCTGTCCAATATATTTCTTGCAAATCGCTCTATGGACTTAGTAAGTATTCGGTCTATCTTTCCCTCCCGGCACATGTCTATCATTCTGTTAAATTCATCTCTCTTTTTAAGATTGACGCCTGAGATGCCCTCATCAGCAAAGATATCTACCAATTTCCAATCGGGATTACTCTCTATCTCTGCTGTATAATGTTCTATCTGATTCTCGTAGCTTGTTAACTGTTCTTCATCATCTGTGCTGACACGGCAGTATGCTGCTACGCGAAGTTTTCCTCTTTTCTTTTCTACAACACTCTTGGTGGCAGGGATGACTACTACCTCTACCTCCGGCATAGTCTGAGTATTAGCATATGCAACATTCATCTTGCTTCTCCTTTCTCTCAATCTCTTTTCCATTTATAAGTTCTACCCATATTGTTTTGCTTGGGTGCATTTTGATTTTCTTTACTATTTGGCTCATTGTAACTCCATCCACCATTTCTCTTTGTGGGTAGATGGCGAGTTTTTGCTTTATTGATTCTGTTATTGCTGTATTACTTCCTATGGTGCATCTATCGAATTTCAAGCTTGCCAATTCCATAATTTTACCTATGACATTCTCAATATCCATCTCGATATTATCTATGGCTTCATTCATTTTATTCGAGGCTCTTATGATTTCTGTATTTTTCTCGAACTCACTGATTTCATTGTGTTCTACCATTTCCATATTCCCTGCAATCTCATTTACCACTTCGGTCATAAGCTTGTCCAGCACTTTTTCATGGAATGTATGGTGGTTGCCATCACATTCAGGGTTTGAGCAGTTCCAATATGTTCTTCGTCTTTTTCCTGATCCTGCATGCCGTCTTTTCATCTTGCTACCGCAGATTGCACATTCTGCTATTTTTCTATATGTATCAAGTCTCGGCTTGTCTTCTTTAGCTACGGTAGCGACCTTTTCTTCTTTTAGTTTCAATGCAAGTTCTGCAGTTTCAGGCGGTATGATAATTGGATATCCTTTTGCCCCTGTATATTTAGGATTTTCAAGCATTCTCTTTACTATATTTTTATCCCATGCTCTGCCATTTCCTGCATAGGTTATGGGAATTTGATTAAGCCTATCGGTAATCTCTTTGAGTGACAATCCTTGTACATACAGGCTATACACATTCCTTACTACCTCTGCTTCTCGTTCTATGATTTTTATTTCGGCATCTAATATTTCATAACCGAATGGTATGTATCTATTCATACTTCACACCTCACTATATTCTAATTTAATCTTCAAGCCGTTAATGAGTTCGTATGTCAGGACCTTATCTTTATTTACAAGGATGCGTTTGACAATTCTCTTGAATGTTTTCTCATCAAACTCCCCTATCGGTCCTGTCTTTTTCAGGATGTTTATAAGCTGTTCTGTTTTCTTATATGCTTTGTCGCATTCATCGTTGCCAAGGATCATTTTCTTGTCCTTTTTCAGTTTAGCCAATTTCATATTAAGTTCATTGGATTCTTGCATAAATAAAGCAGATTCTATGTACCCATCGGCATTTGCCTTTCCGAGTACCAGAATCTGCTCTGTTATATTTGCAATTTCTTTATTTATATTTTCAATCTCACCCTTGCTCCTCAGCCTTATTTCTTTGCATCCGCTTAGCTGTCCGAGCATTGGGGTGAGGATAATTTCCACATTGTTAACGAGGCGGTTGTAGATATTTACGAATCCGTTGCACACAACCTTTTCAGCGATCTGAGGTGTTGGGCATAGGCTTGCATCGTGATCTCTCTTTCTGCACACCCAATAAATATTGATTCTTCCTGATTTCTTTCGGAACATCGTACCACATTCCTCGCAGAACATCATCTTTGATAATACACTGTCTGATTGTGAGCTGTTTTCTTTGTAAAATCTATTGACTTGCTCGTCCAGAAGACTATTTGCTTTATTAAATATTTCTTCTGACACTATCGGCACATTGTGATTTTTTACACGGTACATGTCTTTCTCACCTTTATTTAAGTGAGATTTGAATGGGAAGTCATCTGTATATGATTTTTGCAAGAGTGCATCTCCCATGTACTTTTCATTTCTGATTATGTAGGATATTGACCTGCCAATCCATTTTGATGTGCCATCATTTTTTATAACTCCTGCCTTGGATAATTCGCTTGCTATTTTGTTCAGGCTTGTACCGCCTATGTAAGCATTGAATATCATTCTTACTATCTTTGCCTGTTCTTCGACTATTACCCAAGTTCCGTCTTCTCCAAGGGTGTATCCGTATGGAAGACGTCCTTGTTTGAATGTGCCATTCTTCATCCTAAATTGTATTCCGAGTCGCACATTCTTTGACAGCGATACCGATTCTTCCTGCGCCATCGAACTGAGGGCAGCAAGTTCTATTTCGCTTGTCATTGTTCTTGTATCAATTGTCTCTTTTTCGAATATTACATTCGTTCCAAGATTTTTTAATTTTCGCACCATGTCGATGCAGTCATAAGTATTTCTGGCGAATCTTGATATTGATTTTACTAATATCAAGTCAATCAAGCCTTTTGCACAGTCTATGTACATTCTGTTGAACTCATCTCTTTTGTCAAGTTCTGTTCCTGTTATTCCGCTATCTGCATATATGTCTACAAATCGGTATTCAGGTGTTTTGTTGATTTTATCAACATAGTAGTCGTACTGTGTTATGAAGGAATTTTCTTGATCCTCAGAATCACTGCTCACTCGAACATAAGCAGCCACTTTGATTTCATCAGTGGCTATGTCGATTTTTTCTTTTGGATTGATTATAATTACTTCAGCCATTCTAAGCTCTCCTTTCTCTGTTTTTCAACACACACAATACTACATTTTTTCTTAAAAGTCCATCACCAATACCAACAAAAAGAAGCGGTCAAACTGTATCAAAAGCAACATTAACTACATCCACATTTAACTGCTTTTGAATGTTCTTTTTAAGTTCCGGCAGGTTCTCTTTAATCATTTCATGCTCTTCTGCCAACTTACCAAACATATATATGATATATCCGTACATTGCCATATTCTTTTCTTTGTCATTCATCATAATATATTCCTCCGTGTACACCTTCGAAAAAGCAGGGCGATAGATATCACCCTGCTCCTCCGGAGATTTTTTAAAAAGTCGTATTTCTTATTTTTACTAAACTTAAATTTCCAAATCAGTATTATTCCTGTCCCCTGACATACGGGCATACACACGAACTGCTTTTAGCTTAAAGCATCACTGGAGTTCCACCATCCCGGCATCCGCCCGGACCACACTCGATATCGACCATGTGGGAGTATCATTATCGTTGACAATCATCTTGGCAGCACAGTAAGCAATTCTCTGTGCCTCTTATAAATGGGTAGTACGCTCGTACCTTAATCTTAGGCAGTTCATTTTATAAGGTTTAAAACCTCACAGGCAGTCTTGGCGCATTTTAAGATCGCTCCGATTGTCACCAACGTATTCGCTGTTGGGTATTCAATTGTCAAGGTTCAGCGAGGAGAAACATCTTTTTTCCCCTTCACTATTCTTAATAGGGAGGTTTTTTGATTTTCTACAACCAAAAATTTTTAAATTTTTAAAATTTTCTTTAATTTTGTTATAATTTTGCTATGTTTTTTACTAACTGCCTGTTGGCTTACCCCCAAAATCTTACCGATTTCTCCCATCGTTTGACCTTCGTCATATAACAGTGTAAGCAACAGTTGTTCGTCACTTGAAAGTGTTTCGCGTGCTTTTCTTAAATTGCTAAGCATAATATTATGTATCGCTTCATCTTCAACATTTACATTTGTATCGGCAATAACGCCATAGCCTGTTATATCTGCTGCCGCCATTGCATCAAGTGAAAAGATATGAACTTCGTTTTCATATTCTTGAAGCATTTTGCTATGGTCATGCTCTTTCTTATATTTTTGATAAGTTTCCTTTGAAACCTCGTAATATTTTCCGTCCAATATCCAATAATATTTTTTTGACATTTTAGTATCCTCCATTCGAATTTTTGTGTGAGTTCGAATTGGGACACTATGGATACCTTATGTAATATGAGAACCAATGCTTGGTCCATTGACTATATGTGCATAAAATTAAAAAGACCGCACAAAGCCGATACCCGGCTTTCATGCGATCTTGAAAACGAGTTAAAGTTCTGCTATTAATTATCCTTTTATATCCGGAGTAATTTTTAGAACTTATCATAGGCACCTCATAAAGACAGAAAAAAGGTGTCGCAGCGAATTTGCTGCGACACCTATCCTACACTTATGCGATGTGCTTGTCGTTATGTATCTTTAAGAGCTACTGCCCCCTTTATCGTACAAAGCACCTATCGCAGCAAATTTCGTAAAAGTAACGTATATATCTACAATGTTCCCATTGTTTATGTATAAGATTTGCAATTTCATTGTTTTGAACCTCCGTTTGTCAATAATCCTTATATATCTATATTTTTAGTGTAAATTACTATTATTTTACTATTTTTCTTCCGAATATGCAGTCGAACGCTGTTGTCGAACACCATAAATCGTCCATCAAATTCCTTTATAAAACATCAAATAAAATTAAATATTTACAACAATCGAGTAATTGTGATAAAAGCCTACAAAAAAATAAGGTCAAAAAAAGCACCACGCATTTTTGCGTGATGCCAAAACTCTTATATTTTAAAAAAAGGACAAAAATCCTATGATGTTTGGTTTCCCGATCGAAAGGCAAGCATCACAATCGCAATATTCATAAATATCAAGCAGAAATGTTCTGAAATTGATATTGCCTCCATTGCTCTCACTCGCCTTTCATATTTTTTATTTGGGCCATAAAAGCAGACTGTGTTTAGTCTGCTTCGTGGGATTAATTATTTAATTATATGTTTCTCTATTCCGTTTTCATCAAGGATTCTATCTATGTATCCTTCCACCTTGCATTTATCTTCAATCCCAAGAAAATCAAGTTTTTTAATAATCGCTAATGTGTACTTATCCTCACGATCTCTGATATCTATGTCTGCTAAGTCATCTATAGGAATATTAAATACTTTCGATATCTTTGACAATGTGGAAATACTCGGCATTGTAATGCCATTTTCTATTCGTGAAATATGTTGTTGTGTCAAATCAGATTTTTCTCCAAGTTTCTCCTGAGATAAGCCTTTGACTTTTCGTAATTGTTTGATTTTATTTCCTAAAACATTCTTGTCCATACTGTGTACACTCCCATTATAATTTTATCACATTTAATTATAAAAAATTACAACACAGTATGCTTGTATAAAAATTTATTTACATATACTTTTATGTATTTTACACAAAACAATAAAGACGATCGTTCTTAACCAACCGCCTTTCTTGACTACTTGTTTTAAACTGTTAAAAATATAATCTTAAATACAGACTATTTCTTAGGTCCGCGCAATACAATAATTATTGCAGACAAGATCAACAATATAATATAAATCAACCAGTACGAACTCATTGCTGCTCCAAAACCCATTGCACTATAAGACTGGTAGTTGCCATAAAGAGATAGCAATTGAATAAATGCACCTATCCCATACACAATCCATCCAGCAGGTTTTTTCCCGACAATAATTGCTACGATTAGAAAAATCAATAATATTATAAAATATCCTATGTAATTGCTTATGCTATATAAAAGACTCAAAATAATACTTCCTCCTTTTTAATTATTTTCCGTATTTACCAGTTATATATTTTGCATTCCATTTAACATCATTGTATGAACCATATTCGGTCATTTGGCAACCATCAACCAAGTCCTGAGCTATTTCAAATATTACATTGTAGGCCTCGATTTGGATCACTCGATCAGATGTTGGATCAATGGCAGACAGCCCTAGATGAGCCCCCAGGATGTTTCCTGCAATAGAACCTGTAGAGTCACTATCACCACTATGATTGACTGCACAAATTATAGCTTTGTTAAAGTCTGATGAATACTTCAATACTGAATATAAAGCAATTGCAATTGCCTCTTCTGCAACCCATCCCTCTCCAATGCTTGTTATTGCATCGATATCATCTATAGCAGATTTTGATAAATCCACAGCTTTGTTTATCATATCTCTCAATTCATTAAAATACTGATTATCCCCAAACTGAGTTCTAATCACATTCAATGTCATATTAACAATACTATACAAACTATGATTATTATCAATAATCCTATTTTTAATTATCAGGCACACCATACACCCAACAAATGCGGCGGAAATGTATCCAAGAGGGTGTCCGTGTGTAAGTGCAGCAACATTTGCTGACTCCATAGATGCATCATATTCATCACCTAAATGTCCTGCCGCCGAAAAACAACCTATTGGTGCAACCCTCATAGCTCCACCACATCCCTTACTATCATTCACGGGATTCGCAATCGTTCCTAAGCCGTTTGAATTTGCAATAGCAGACATGCAACTGTTTCCTTGTGCTCTAGAATTATGGAATTCATCTATATTAAATATCCAAAACTCACTAGACGTGTTATTCAAGTAATATGCATTTATTTGTGTTTGATACCATTGTTCGTATGCTTTAAAAACATAACCTGAAAGAGGTCCTGCTATTCCTCTCAAACATGCTCTTGTGTGTCCGTATAAGATTCCATTTGCTGTAAAGAGTGTCATTTGTGTATCATCCGATATTAAAGCCTTTTCACTATTTCTTAGATCAAATTCTGTTATCCCATCTTTACCATATTCATATTTGATTTTATCATAATTCATAAATTCAACAGGATAACCAAGTGCATCTCCAAAAGCTCCGCCAAAAAGACACCCTCTTATTGAATTTAATAAAATCTCGTGTTTTCTCTTATCTTCCATATTTATTCTCCTGTTAATTCATCATAAGCTTTTTTCATTTTCCAAGCAGGGATAAAGTTTTTGAGAGATAGCATAAAGGGAATAGCACAAATAAGTATTATCATAAAAAACAACGGCAATGCACTTAAATCACCTGATTCCTTAATTTCCTCTATTACCATTAACAGAAACGAAAGAAACACAAATGTTGCAAATCCACCAGAAACTATAAGCTTTAAAATTCTCCAAATTATACTTACCCCATCTGGATGACAATCTTGTCTTATAATATCTTTGGGAAATCTTCCTTCATCTAAGATATTCATTTGTTTTTTTCTGATTTCATTATATTCTGATCTTTTTAGTTCTTTTGCCCACTGACAAGAATCACAGACCAAGTACCTTTTTTGTGTCACAGAAATTACGGGAACAAAGAATACTGTTGCAGTTTGAACCAATTTCATTAAATGAAAATCATGTTTTTGTCCGCAGTTTGGACATGTTGTGTTTCCGGCCCATATATCATTTTTCATTTTGGTATTATTCCCAATTAATACATACATAATTGCCTCCATATTCAAATCTCAATCAGGGATTTATGATTATCATAAATCCCTGATAATGTTGTCATGTCTGATGCAGCGTTATAGATATTTCAACTGAATATTCTCAACAATGTACCATTTCTAATTCCACCAATAGTAGACAGTATTCCTAAAACAAGCAATACAATCTCTACTGTTTTTTTCGTAATGCATATACCGCTCACTATAATTTATATTTATCACAAAATCTCTGTAAAATTATTGCAGCTTGTGCTCTCGTAGCATTTCCATTTGGTTCTAAATAGTATTTTTCTGTGCCCGAAATTAAGTTGTTTTCAATAGCCCAATTCATCGCATCCTCAGCATATGTCGCTACATATTTATTATCAAAGAATTTCTTGATATTCATTTTTGATGCTGATACGCCCTTGTTCTTTTGTTTAGCATATCTATATAAGACAACCATTAGTTGTTCGCGTGTTATATTGTCATTTGGAGCAAAGATCGTTTCACTCACGCCATTAGCAATACCTTTTTGTGTGGCCCACGCTATAGGGCTAGCATACCAACTATTATTTTCCACATCCTTAAAATTCGCCTTTTTAGTATTCGGCTCCCCTTCCATACGATACAACATTGTTATGAACATTCCACGAGTTATAGCACTTTCAGGATCAAAAAGTTCTGTTGATACTCCACTCATAATACCCCTGTCTGTTACAAATTTAACAGCATCATAAAACCAGCTATTTGCGTTAACATCTGTAAACAACCCGCTGTGTTTTACAAATTCAGAAACAAAAACTGTCCATCCTTTTATATTTATTGAGTTTGCATTGTACATATTGAGCTTTTTTCCTGAATTCTTGCAGGCACTATAAAGCTCATCGTCCTTTGTTTTTTGGATATATGAATAATCCATTTGATTGTTTACATAGTTTATTGTTTCTTCCATTACAAGTTCGCTTACAAGCTTTTCATTTTTTATGCTATAATAATAGCTTGTATATTTTCCAGATATACCACTCGTCCACACTAGTCCAGGGTAACCTGCTACATACATAAAATCGGATTCATATTCTCCTGCTTCACCTAAATAAACAACCTTATTGTTTCTATATGCATAGATATAATTAGCCATTTCTTTTTCATTTTTTGATCCGTTTTTGACTACAATCTCAGGAATGCTATCTCCATCGAAATCATGTAATGCAAATTTTATATTACTTTCATTAGTTTTATAATACTTTTGTGTTGTGTTGGCATACCCTTTATCAAGTATAAACTTTTCGTAGGCATCCTTCCATGATGTCGTTGTCGTTTGTGTCGTTTGATTTTTGTTAGATTCCAAATCATCAATTATTACATATGGCGCATCCCATGACCACATATCATGCTTTTCATCGTTGCATTTTGAATATGTGGAAGCTGCATCAATGAGAAGATAACCATTTATTTGTGAGGGTTCTGCTCCTCTATCATATGTTCCTGATAACATTTCAGTAGCAGCAAGCATACCTGTCGTTTTATCAAATTTCAATTCAGAAATCGTTACATTGCCACTGTTGCTCTTGTCCGACCATGAATCCTTCGTAATAAAAGAAACTGTATCAGAAGACTGATTGTACATTACATACTGACCACGTCTATCATTCATCGTGCCAGTAATTTTTTTCGCAGGCAACAATCCTAAAGTTCTATGATTTCCAATCTTGCCAAGCACCACTTTATTATTTTTTATATAATATACCTCTTCTGTACCTTCTTGTATCTGGTATTCTACATCATTAATACTGATTAAAGCATGGTACAATTCTGGAACACCATCGAAATTGAAATCCTGCAATGAGAAGAATAATGTGTTATATATTGAGTCCTTGGTTCTCTTTCCCTGATTATATTCATTTTCTATTTGTTGAATTTTTGATTTATATAGGCTTTCCCAATTAGGTATGCTCTCCGCTGCACTTATAGGGGTGGCATATGCCATTATTAGGAAAAGCACAAGTGTTAATATTGTCAATGTTCTAGTGTGTTTCTTCATTATGCTTACATATCCTACCTCTCTTAAGTTTAGCGAACAAACAAATCTTTTCTCTTCTCAAAGTACTTATAGTTTGCCCAAGTAATTATCGCTGTTATTATTAGCGTCATAATAAATGACATGTTGAATATTCCCGATGCTCGTGTTATAGCTGCAACAGCAATATTGTAAATCAATCCCATTACTGCACCAGCAATGTAAAGAATGTACAAAAACATAGGACCTTCTTTTTTGTATTTTGAAAGCTTGAATCTAGTTACTATTGAAAATACTGCTGCGCAAATCACGAGAATACCATATAACACATCTACAATTTTCAATGTAGCACCATATATTCCGTAAACCATATCCGCAGTTACTTGACCATTTGTCTGGACAAAATAAATGTCTCCTGAGATATAGTTTATGGCAAAACACAGTTCAAGAAATGCTCCGAAGAACAACGCAAAATAAATCAGAAACTTGAACCATTTCATAGGGTGTTGCGGTGCAGTTGCTCCTGAGTTATATGATGTTTGTGTGTTGTTAAACGACATGTTTTTGTCTGTTGTTTGAAGTGCTGTTCCACATTTTAGACAAAACTTTTGATTATCATCATTGGTTGGATTTCCACAATTTGAACAATATTTCATATTATTTCTCCTTTATTCAATTAAAATACTTTATTGGTCGGTCCTACTTTTTCGCCATCTTTATTGATATAAAATTCATATCCATTGTCCATTACATAACACAAACCATCAACAAATGGATTAATATCCTCATATCCCGGTTTAAATACGACTTCATTATTTATATCGATAAAATATGGTTCTTTATCATAATCTTCTGTAACACCGGCCCAACCATCTATCATCGGATATGCCCACTTATATCTAAACGGAATTACTTCATTTCCTTCTTCATCAATGTATCCGTATAAATCATGTTGTTCAACTGCTGCCAATCCTTCTGAAAAATAATCCGCATTTGAGTAATTGAACGGAATAACAGCCTCGCCTTGTTTGTTGATAAACCCATATCTACCATCTTTTTTCACGGGACAAAGTTCTCCCTGACTAAATTCAAATGCTTCTTCATATTCAAATGGAATTATAACATTTCCAGTCTTATCAATACCGCCCCACTTGCCGTCTTTTTTTACAGCCATAATTTCCTCATATGAAATATTCGCATCGTCATATTGATAATCGAGAACTAATTGACCTTTTTCATCAATTACTCCCCATTTTTCATCCTTTTTTACTGCAGCAACACCATCTCCGAAGCTGCAAATATCATCAAATTGGTAGTCAACAACAATTTTGCCTTTATTGTTCATTACACCATACTTTGAATCTAACCTTACTATAGCAAGTCCATTATGGAATCCGCCAATAGTGTCATATTCAAATGGTATTACTTCATTTCCTTTTTCGTCTATTACTCCCCATTTAGCTTGTTTCTGTGCAGCAATCAATCCTTCAGTTGGTTCTCTTAGGTAGTCATATTCTAAATCAATTACAACATCACCGTTGGAATTCATGAATCCATAATACAATGGTGAGCTATCTGTTCTTGTAATAATATCAAAGGTTTGACCTTCTATTACTGTCTTTATAAGATTTGCATTTGCAACCGAAGTAATATTTTCTGGGATAATATAAAACTCTTTGAAATCAGTTCCTGGAACAGGATATAATGAACCCAACTCAGTTCCACCATTCCAGCAATTACTGTATTCTGATAAATCTTTACAATCAGAGACAGCAAGAACACCATTTTCATCTTGTGATGCCAACTCTATTGTGTTCTTTATGATCTCAGCTGCACTTTCATTTACGGATACCTTTACATAGGAAACTGTCGGCTCATCTGCGATATAAATATCAACATCACATGACATAGTAATGTTTTGACTAATAACGTCATATGTCGATAATTGTTCACCTAGGACATATCCTGACTCTTCACTACATTCAACTGATACAATTGATGTCGTATCAAGTTCATATACTTTCTTTTCTTCTTGTAGATAGTCATCTATTACTAGACCAAGTGTACCATCTACTCCAAAAATATTCATTTCATATCCATACTCAGAATATAATTCCTTGTTGCTTGTAACAGAAATTCTATTATCATTATCGGTAATTTCAGCAGAAGGATCAAAGCTTTTAATTCTATTTATAATGGTATCTTTATTTTTATTAAATTCTTCTGCATTACATGTTTCATCACGCTCAACATAAAAAACAGCCCTTTCATCTGAGACATTTTTTCTGAGCATAAACAAATCTGCTTTATTCTCCCCAACCGTACTCGCAGAATCACCTACGAAATGTCTTACTCCAAAAAATCCAGCCACCGCTAAAACTATAATAGACAATATAATCACAAAAATCTTCACTGGGAATTTGTTTCTAGCTTTGGTTGTTGGAAGATCATAAAATTTATTTGTCCTGTTATCATTATTGTTTTCAACTGCACTTCCACAAAACGGACAAAACTTTTGATTGTCTCCTATAGTTTTTCCACATTTTTCACATTGTATCTGCTTTACCATATGTACACCTCATTTCAATATTACTGCGTGATTTCAACTATTCTTTCGTCTCCATTCCAATTAACCTTTGCATCCATAGCTTCAGCAACCGCCCTTAGTGGCAAATAAGTTCTTCCTCCCACTATAATAGCAGGGACATCTAATTCGATTTTTTTAGATAAGTTTTTCAATGCTATATTGCTACCAATTTCAAAGTGTAATATTGTTTTTCCATTTGAACTTGTTAATATTACAAGCTGATTCTCGTTATCCCATGCAACGCTATATCCCATTTTTTCAGCCACAGCTCGAATGGGGACTAAAGTTCTTCCATCAATTAACATAGGTGCAGTATCCGGATAAATTCTTTCTCCGTCAATCTCAATTTTAACTTCTCCGTTTTTAAATGAAACATTATTTAAAACGTTTACAAAATCAGAAAAGTGGTTTGCATCATTATTTCTTTCGTATGTAAACAAATATATTTTCCCATTTTTTGCTGTTACATATGTTGTAAGATAAAAAGACATGTCATAGTATCCTATTGCACTTGCCGTGTATGCTTTTTCGTATCTATAGTACTTTGTATCATTATAATATTCATAATTTTCAATTTCCGAATTAGTCTTCACGGTAACAAACGCATTATTATTTGCTTTTCTTAAGTTTGATGCAAGATTCCAATCTGAATGCATTTCTTTACATAAATCCTTAAGCACTTTTTCATCAATAAGCTCCATAGAATATGCAATATCATTATCTACTGCGTTTATGTATATATATTCGTATCCATTCCATCTATAATCAAACGCAATACCATCATCATCGGATTTATTTGTCCAATCATCTGAAAGTGTAAAACTTATACCATATTCTTTATTGTCGATTGTCTGTGCGAATCCTGTGATTGATAAACTTAAAATCAAACCTATTACCATTGCTATACTTACTATTTTTTTCATTAAAATCATCCTCCAAATTATTATTTTACAAGTGATATTAGATAGTAACATCTTTCACTTGTGTATTTAATTCCTGCAGAATTCCGAGCCATAGTTTCTCCTGTTCCACCTTCCCATTCCGCAGTAACTTCCTCAACAGCATTCTCCTTTTCTCTTATCCATTTAACCTCTTCAGATTCCAGAACAGAAAAATCAGCAGGATTCATAGTACTTTTCAAATATTGATAGACTTCATTTAATAAAGAATCCCACTTGACATAGACATTGTATGATTCCATATTCAACTCTGCTTGAGTTGTTGCTGTTTCATAATTTTCTTTACTGTACTTCTCGATTTCCTCTGCTTTCTTTAGGAACTCATTGTACTTTTCAAGCTTTTCTTCTGATATGGTACTGTCGGAAACAGTATCATCATCTATTATCTTTGACTGTACTGTCTCATTTTGTGCTGTATCAGTATCTATTGGATTTGTTGTACTGACATTACAGGCACTCAACCCCAATGTTATGATTATTGTAAATAATAACATCAAAACATTTCTATTTTTGATTATCAAAGTATCGCCTCCTATCATTTAACCTTCAGCATTTTGTTCTATTATTCTTCGATGGATAACTATCATATATGAATTTTTTTCATAAACGCATCCACATTTTGGGCATTTTTTTACTTGAAATGTTACCATAACTGTATCTCCTCTCTATCTGATATAGAACATATCACTAATCCAACTGATTGTATTTCCACTTTCATCAGTAGCTGTATATTTAAGATAATAGCCGCCTTCTGGTAGTTTGTTAAATTTCATTCCCTTGTCTAATGCACTACCTTCAATAACATAAGTTTTTGTCGTAGTCCATCCGCTTGCCTCCATAATTACATTTTTATTAGAATCAAGCATGTAAGCTCTCACATCAGTTATATGACAATTAGACTTGATTCTACCACTTAAGCCAAAGGACTTACCTTTTGTTAATGTTCCTGTCGGATATTTGTCTGGCAAAATGCAAAGTTCAGACTTTGCAACATTCCCGCCAACAGTAAACGGATCGCTTGTCCAGCTTACTGTATTTCCACTTTCATCGGATGCAACATATTTTAAATAATATGTTCCTGTGGATAACTGGTCGAATTTCATTCCCTTATCCAGCGCACTGTTTTCAATAACATAAGTTTGAGTTGTTGTCCAGCCATTTGCTTCCATTATCACATTTTTATTGGAATCGAGCATGTATGCTCTTACATCCGTTATATGACAGTTTGACTTAATTCTACCGGATAGTCCGAATTTGTTTCCTTGCGTCAATTGACCTGAAGGATACTTATCAGGAAGTATTCTTAATTCAGAGATGACAGGATCAGGTTCCGGTTGCTTCACTTCTGCAACAACTTTAAATGCATCACTTGTCCATGTAACCGAATTTCCTGTCTCATCCTCAGCATAATATCTTAAATAATATGTACCTGAACCTAATTTACCAAACTTCAATCCAGTGTCAAGCTTGCTATCTTCAATAACATATGTTTGAGTCGTAGTCCAACCTGATGATTCCTGCAGTATGTTGTAATCAGAATCTAAAATATATGACCGTACATCAGTGATATGGCAATTTGATTTTATTCTTCCGCTTAGTCCATAAGAGGAGCCTTCTTTAATTTCTCCGTTAGGATATTTATCTGGAAGAATTCTTAACGATGATTTCTCCGGTTCTGGTATTGGTTCTGGTTGTGTCGGTGTTCCTGTAGTTGTAAATTCAATATCTTCAGAAACATAATCAAAGCCGCCAGGTTTCATAAACACACAAACATAATATGTAGTACCTGATTTAAGCGATGTCAAATCACATTTGAAGTTCATTGTATTATTTCCGTTATCATTGAATCGAACTTTTACAACATCTGTTTGATTATTCCTTGATGTGCCAAGTCTAGCTCCAACGTATTCAGGAGTAATACCTTCGTATCGAATTGTTCCACTTAGTACAGCCGAATTATCGGACACACTTTCCACCTTTTCATTGTCACACCATACAGATGATATATATTTTTCTAATGCATTTACTTTTATCATGCCATATCCAAAATACGAAGCATTCCCTTTTTCCTTTGCATTTTTCTTCAATGCTTCTGTGATCTCATCAACACTTATATTCGGATGAACGGCTTTCACAATTGCATATGCACCTGCAACATGAGGAGAAGCCATTGAGGTTCCGCTCAAAGAACAATATCCGCCACCCAATTTTGCACCTTTTATATTTACTCCAGGAGCGGTAAATTCAAGTTTGCTCTGTCTGTAATTACTAAAACTTGCCAAAGTCCCATTTTCATTCATAGCAGAAACGGTAATCACATGGTCTAATCCTGCTGGAACATAGTCATTATTATCAAGATTAAGTTGTTCATTTCCTGCAGCTGCGACTACTGACACATTTTTTCTGTATGCATAATTGACAGCATTCTGTTCCACATCGCTAGAATGTGCTCCGCCTACACTAAGGTTAATTACATCAGCACCGTGATCCACTGCATATTCGATTCCTCTTGCAACAGCTCCGGAAGTGGTATAGTCTTCACCATCTCCAAAAATCTTTACAGACATTACTTTAATGTTAGAATTAAAGCCAGCTACATCTAAAACAGTACTTGCAACATGTGTGCCATGACCATTTGTATCTTGAGGATTATTATCATTATCATAAATATCATATCCAGTTACTATTCTATTCTTGAAGTAACTATGTGAAAAATCTATTCCTGTGTCAACAACTGCGACTACAGCGGAACCTGCAGCATATGCTGTTTGACTGTAATACTTTTCTGAACCTATGTCATCGATCCCCCATGACATAGCAGATAGTTTTCTAACATAATCAGGTTCTGCATCGATTCCTTTTTTCTCCAACTCTTCTAATGCAACTCTTGTATCCTCAATGGAGTTAAATTGCATTACGGTCATACCTTCGCCACTAACGGTTTCTATCGCTTCGTCATTGCTAACATTTTCAGAAAAGGCAATAACTCTTTTTGTCTGCAACGGGCGACTAAAAACTGCTGTTTCTGTTTCCTGTACCCATTCAACTTCACAATAAAGAGCTTCAGCAACGTCTCTTACCGGGAGCATTGTTCTTTCATTTACAATCTCAGGTGCGTTTAATAATGCAACAGTCTCTCCGTTAACTTCCATTTCATCCAATCCTATAGTCATTAAAACGATAGTTTCTGATGACGCTAATGTAACAGTCTGTTCTTTATCATCATAAGATACATCTGCGCCAATAGCTTCTGCGATACCTCTCACAGGCATCATTGTCCTACCATTTTCAACATATGGCACACTATTGCTTTCATCAATGGGTACTGTTTCTCCATCGATATTTATATTGCTTTCACCAATTTTAACGCTCATAACAGAAAAATAATCATCTTCTTTATATTTTTCGATCATTTCGCTTACCCGATTCCAAAAATCGTTTGAATCAGCTTCGGCATATACAAGTACAACTAAAAGAGTCACTATTTGAAATATACATACAACCATTGCTGTTAATCTTTTTTTCATAATACACCTCCGAGCTATACCGCTCTTCTTAATTATCATGTTTAATCATTTTGAACTTCTATTATCCCACAGTTTGCATAATCCTCTAGCACTCCAATATGATGCCAAGTATAGTAATTCTGTTGGTATAAATCCTATCAATATTCTTGCATCCTGAGCCACAACATAAGACAACATTCCTAAAAAATCCAACTACTTTAAATAACAAACTGTATTTGTCCAATTTAATTACACAACTATTTGTCCGTTTTTTCAGCGATAGTAATTTCTGCTGTTGAGCCAGAATTAAATTGCAGATAATCTTGCTCCATTCCGTCACTAAAAATAACACCATTTTCCGGCATATTTGAAGTAACTATAAATTTCTCATTTTCTTCGATTTTTCCAAACACTATATCAGCACCAGTTGAAGTGCTTGGATATGGCTCTCGTACCGTAAAATACAAGTAATTTGAATCCCAATGGAATTCATCTCCAATAAGCGGCTTTTGAGAAAGACCGCATGCCTTGTCAATTCCAGCAGCTCCTGAAATTATACTTTTTAGCCATCCAGTCGCACCTAGACCTGTAGAAACAATTATTCCGCTTGATGATTGTGTCTCTTTTTTATTTCTGAAAGATATTTCATAACGTGCCGATGTGTGTGTTTTTTGACCTATAAAAATGTCGTTTACACCATATAACTCTTGCCCGTCGTTTAGCGAAACCTTTGCAAGTGTAACAGCTTTAACATTGCGTTTTTTTGCCTGGACTTCCGGAATAATACTTTTTAAATCTTCCGCCACGAAAGGCAATAGAACACCATCCCACCTTGTTGGATCAGGATTTACGCCTATTAACATTTGTCCATCAAGATACTTCATTGTATTGGCGATAAGACCGTCTCTGCCTATTGCAACAACTAAATCATCTTTTCCAAACATAAAATTAGATACAAATCCTCTGTCAATTACTTGTAACCGCCCATATTTCTCCAAGAAATCTTTGGCTACACTTATGCTTTCCTGATATTTACTGTGTTCAACTTCATAATCCGAAAAATCACCACCATGATGCTCAATATAAAATTTTGCTTGTCCTATAGAATTGTGTCTATATATCAGATCTTCTAATCTCGTTTTTTGAGTGATTAAAACGATCTTATTATCTGTCATCCTGTTCATATTCTTACCATCCCAAATTAAACATCATTTTTTCTTGATTATGAATAGAATCCCTCCAATCAGTGTAATAATTGCAAGAATCCATAATACTATTTTAATTATTCTCATGAGTAAATTGGCTATTTATTATTTTCTATATTATTCTTATTCATAACACTTTCCAATAAATCTGGAGTTATATTTAACTGCCCGATTTTTTGACTATTTATTGCTAATTTTTCAAAAGCTTGTGCAATTACTTTTTCGGGTTCCATAGACATATTTGACAATGCAATCAGAACGTCCGGATTTATTTTGCCGTAAGCTTCCATAACAGCCACAATACGATATGCCTCAGCTTCAGCATCTTTTTTAGCATTTTCAAGTTTTAAAGTAGCTAATTCTTTTCTTTTCTGTTCAAGTTCCAGTTCACTTTCTATTTTAATTCTTTCCCGTTCTGTTTCTGCTTCAATCTCAATACGTTCTCTTTCTACCTTTTTTTCTACTTCGAACTTCTTTAATTCGCTTTCTTTTTCTATTAGCATTTTTCTTGTTTCAATTTCTGTCTCTTTAATTTGTTTCTTCTTTTCTTCAATAGAAACCTCAGTATTTAATTCGTTTTCCTTTACTTTTCTTTCCTGTTCGATTGACGCATTCCTACGAATGTATACAGCGTCATCTGCTTGCTTTAAAATATCCTCTCGAGTTTTTGCCTCTAACGCTCTACCAGTTTCTTGATTAGAAGATGCTTTTATTATAGAAAAACCCGAAAAAATAGCTATTCCAAGTTCACTAAGTTCTGTGCTACTTTTTAGTTCCTCTAATATACCGTTTGCCAATTCCCTTCCGGATTGAACAGCTTCTGTCAAAGACATCTCGCCAATTTTTGTTTTAACAAAAACTTCTGCAATGTTAACAATTCTTTTTGACAATTTAGGCATTGGATCGTTGTTAAGTCTCTTTGTTTTTAAGTTAACAGAAAAATCTAATGCGTTAACTATCTTCTTAAAGTCTACAATTCTATATGTAACTTGTCCTTGAATTGTAACTGTTTGAAAATCATTCGTTTGCTCTTCAAAAATAAAATCCGCATCAATATTTACTGTTGGAATTGCACATGCTGACGTTATTTTCTCTAAATAAAAGAATGATAAACCAATCCCTTCATCAACCACTTTCCCTTTTCTATACCTATAAACATACTCGCTTGGTGAAAATTTTACATACATTGTTTTTTTCTCCTATATCAATTATTTTATCATATAAACATCTACTGTTCCATCTTCATTTTTGCCAAAAGCATAAAATGCGGAACCATCAAATACGCCACTTGTGAAATCATCATAACCTGAAATTAATGCTTCACCTGAAATTGTATCAACAAGATTTGCTGTTCCGTCTTCACTTCTTGTTTCAATAACCCACGGACCATAACTTGAACCCTTTAATGTGTAATCCTTATCTTTATAGGAATAGTACACGTTACCATCATCAGTTTTCTTGTTAGCTGTAAAATCAGAACTTCCAACACTTGTATCATTACTTGACTTAATCTGAGCTAACACAGTTTTTCCATCTTTAATTATAGTCGCATCATCATCTTCTGTTGAAAGCATAATTGCATTCTTTGTGAATTTATCAAGTGAAGCATATTTGAACTCTCCATCACAAACAACTTTACCCTCAAAATCATACAATTTGTTTTCGACAAACAAACATTCTCCATACAAATTGGGATATTCATCAAATTCTACAGAAACAACTTTCCCTTTTTTGTCAACAACCATATATTTGGATTTACTATCTACATACTTTCTTGCAATATAATATTTATCGCCTGCACCACAATATTTAACTTCGTAATCGTCTGTTGAGTAATCAAATAATTTATTGCCATTCTTGTCGTAGGCTGAACCACTTCCGTCTTTCTCAATGATATATGAACCATCATCAAGAAGGTCTGCATTCCCTGGTAAAACTTCACCTTTAGCGTTTACACATTTTTCTTCTCTGTCATCAGTCTTAAACTCTATATGGTTTCCATAAGCAGTAACTGTGCAAGCCTGACTTCCTGTTGCTCCATCTACTTTGTTGCCAGTTTCTGTGTCAAATACATACCAGTTGCCTTTGAAGAATGTGTCATCATCATTCGCAAATATAGCCAGTGATCTTTCTGTGTAAAAAACTAATGCATCATCTTTTGATTCGGTCTGTTCCGTAACCTCACAAACCTTAATAAAGCGTTCGTTTAAAATATCAACTGATGCATATTCCTCAGGAACAATAACTTTTCCTGTTGCATCAATTACACCTACATTGTTCATGTTTTCGATTGTCATTTCTTCTGTTTCAGGTGCATCAGTCACTACCATAAAGAAATTCTTTTTAGGCGTGCAATAACTATAAATTGCACCTGTATCGTGTTTTCCATCAAAGGACATTACCCCATATTTATCATTTTCTCGATAGTATATGCCTCCATCTGCAATATTCATTGACTTGCCATTCATATCAAGAGTTGCAATTTTTTTCGCCGTAAGTTTACTTGGGAAACTTGTATATGCTTCAGCATCGTTTTCTATACTTTTTGTTCCAATACAGCCAGCAAGTGTCGAAACGGCAAAAACTAACACTACAAAAACACTCAAAATCTTTTTCATTTTCCTCTTTCCTCCGTTAAATAACTATTTACATACCTTTTGGATTTGAGCCATACTGATTTGGTCCTTTTTGACTATCTGTAGCCATAAACACAATAAGAATAATTGATCCAACGTATGGAATTAATCCCATAAGCATATACCATCCGCTTTTACCAATATCATGCAATCTGCGAACACCTAATGCCAATGAAGGAACTAATGAAGCAAAAGCATAAACCATTAATACTAAACCTACAACTATGCTTAATGTTAGAGATACTCCTGTTGGTTCACCATTAGTAGCTATATCGCTCATGATCGGTATAAACAAAATCATATACACTACCATCACTATAATCCAGTTTGCTAATACAGCATACCAATATTCACTTCTTCTACTTCTACCTTCAAATTTTGCATAATTTTTAAACATCTCTGTATAAGCAGAAATAAGATTATAGTTTTTTACATGTGTATTCGAATAAAATGTACCCCCTTGTTGATTAAACATTTGACTTGCATTAACATTCGTATATGTTGAAGCTTTGGTTTTGCTACCGCAATATGGGCAAAACAATTGATTATCTGCTATTTGTTGTCCACAATTTCCACAATACATATATTAACCTCCTAATCAATACTTCACAAAACTGCTAAGAATATCCTCATTAGAAGTACCTGTTGAAGTAATTGTAACTGCTATCATATGTGTATTAATCTTTCTAAGATAGAATGTTTGTGTATAACTAATACCATTTTGTGTGCCTGTGTATGTAAGTATTTTATATTCCTCTCCTGCTATGATAGTGGAACCATCTTCTTTAATATTAGTCGCTGTAATCATTGTATTATTTTTTAATGTATTGATTAAAGAACTAATATACATGCTTTCTGTCATATTGCTGGTTGGAAGCTTCTCGGCAGCTATCATTACATTACTTCCGTCTAACGAAGAGAATGCCTGCATTTCCCATGTTGTCTTTACATCTGTAGGCATTTTAGATAGCTCTGCCTCGGATGCAAGCGCCCAGCCATCTGGTGCAGTATATTTGACACCTATAAATTCACTCTCATATGAAGTAGCAGTCAAAGTGCCCTTTTCGTATTCCTTCTCTTCGTCTTTTTTCTCTTTTTCATCATCAAGATATGAACTGTAGTCTACTTTTTCCTCTGTTTGAGCTATATCCTCTGTTTTTCTTTTTTCAGCATTTTGTAGAGTTTTCTCTGCAGTCATACCAATGATTGCCATGACAAGAAGAACAGCTGCAACTATTCCAACTATTAGCCCTGTTTTTGGCTTTTGAGATTGATGTTGAGTAGTATTATAAGCATTATTATTCAAGACATTACTAAGATTGTCTTCTGTCGGAAGCGACCAATAAGTACTATTCTCTTCATTCTCATTGTTTGAATTCGAATCCGGCTTATCAAAAACACTTACTGTGCTTTCCATGTCTTCACTTGTTTTGACCATTTCAATCTTATTTCCGCAATTGCCACAAAAATCGGCATTTTCCATTAACTTAGCTCCGCAATTACCGCAAAATTTTACATCCGCCATAACCAATCCCTCATTTCACTTTATTCTTTTCTTTAAATTCTTTTACCTTCATATTATAAATGGCATTATTCTGTGGAGTAAATCCAAGCAACATACTATTTCTTCTCCTCAAGAACTCATTTAATGTTATATCCTCTATTCTTGATCTATGTTTTCTACCATCTACTGTACAAAACAACACATCCGTTGTATATCTATCACGTGCTTTCTTATAAACCCATAAAATATCATCATACGCAACTACAATTTTTGTTTTTTTATCATACAGAAGGTGTTTTGAAAATCCCATTTTCCCATCTGTATTATAATCACCGCTAATTATTTCGTTAGAAAACTCTATTTTACCAGTAGCAACAAGAGTTTTAACTGACTTTTTCACTGGAGACATCTTTACGATATAGACAATAAGTATTACAAAAAATGCCATTCCAGAAAGAGTACATATAGGCATAAATAGTGAAATATAATCTTCCATATTTAGAATTCCCATTAGTATTGGTGTTCCTATATATAATGCTAATGTTATCCAAATAAAAATAAATAATATTTTATATTTCTCCCCAGCAAGTTGATAAAGAAATTCTTTTTCGCTATTATTCATAGTAATTTGAATCCTCCGTACTTCTCGAACGAAGTTCATTAATTATAGCCGTTTCTTTCTTAATGTCTCTTAATACACTGAATGCTCCCAATGCGGCAAAGACATATCCCAAGAACAGATTAGGTGCTATAACAGAAATATATTCTCCAAAATTTTCCGCATAATACTCTAATACTGTTGAAAACATTACACCAAGTTCTTCATCCATTGCTATAACAATCATATCGCTCATAATCTGTCCTGCAAGTACACCGATAATTACAGCGCCTGCAACACACCATAATTTTTTTATACTTGTTTTAACTTTCATTAAATCAAATCCCTTGGATGCCGCTATTGCGATAATATAACCCAACCATGCAACAAACCATCCCTGGCTTGAGACTATTGCCCATGGTATTGCACCAACAAGTGCGCCCAACAATGCTCCAACAAAGCCGAGAAAATAATTACTTGATAATGAATTTTGTTTTCCTAAATACGCTTTGGTAAACTCTTGCTCTTGTTGTTGTCTTTGAATTATTTGTTCTTGCTTGTTTTTTTCTATTTCTTCCTGAGTAGCAGTCATCTGGTTGTTCGTCTCCATCTTATCGAACAACCAGTTTGCTGTCTGTTCATTATTTAGTATTCCCATTGATTCAAGAGTGTTTTCTGCTTCTTTCACAGACTCACCACACGAAACACAAAATTTTTGTCCATCATCTATTTCTGAACCACATTTTGTACAATATCTCATATTGGCTTCTCCTTTATGATTTAGTATTTGTCTGTTTTTTCTTTGTAAAACTCATCAGTTTCACAAATTCTTTCTATCTCTTCAGCATATTTACCATACTCCGGTCCATCAAATACAATCCAAGACATTTTCATTGCTCCATATGTTGCTTTAGAAAATTCAAATTGTGCAGCATCTATTGGACTATTTTCCCCTGCATCTTCTTCGTAGAACCAAATTGACGCGTGAGAACAGTCATCGAAATTGCATGCTTTATAGATTTCTTTGACTTTATCCATGTAGTTTGTTGCAAAATCTAAACCTTCCTCAACATTTATAGTAATTTCTAATGCATTTCTTGATTTAAATGATTTCGTTACCTTTCCACCATGACTTTCGACGAGATTCTTTATATTGTCGTCCACATCGCTACCCTTATATCCCCACGGGATCTCACTAATATCGTCTGTTACGTACTCGCCTTTCTTGTAGTACTTAATAGATTCCAATGTCCAATTGTATCCTAAATATGACTCCTGATCTATCTGTTGCAGAAGTTCCAGGAATGGCACATCATCATTAGATATACTATCTTTTTGATAGCAGAGTAAGTTAGAGAAACAGAGTGACGAATCATCTTGTAAATCCGTAATTTTCGCTCCTGCAACGGTTACATCGTTTACTACTAAATAGACACTTCCTGTTGATATATCAAATGTACTTTCTGTGGTTGTTCCATCTTCAGAAACAGTTTCCAAAGCGCCCGGGATTTTTTCAAGGTATTTTGCAATAACCTCGTTTTTATAACCAGAAAACTTAACCTTCAAACATAAATTACCATTTTGGTCATTGTCTATTTCAAATTTTTCATGGTATAAATATGCCTTATCAAACTGTGAATAGAATTCTATGTTTCCCGGATTGGCAATAAATCTAACCATATCTGAATTCATATATTTTGGTGAAATCTTTAAGGAAAGATTCTTACCATATAATCCACTATATCCCATAGAATAAGGTATCTTAAGTGAATCAAGCCTCTTTTTTATATTTTCTATAACAAGTTTATAACTTTCATCATCAAGTTCTTCGCTGTAGTACTCTCCAAGATCAAACAGAGCGACAATATATTCATCTTCTATATCCTGTTGCTGATATGCACCAAACTGTTCTTCTTCTGTTTCCCACTTTGGTTCTTCTATTATAGAATAACTACATCCTGTCTTTAATGAATCTGTTTCTAAAACTTTCTTTAACAATTCGAGACATTTCGAAGACTCTGCAGCATTTGAGGCTGGGAACAAGAAAAACTCATCTGCATTAGGAATCTTAATGATAGTTCCTGCAGTTGTCCAATCCATCTGTATACCACCGCTAACTAGCGAATTATGTCTAACGAAATCAAACATGCCACTCATTTCCCTTGTGACCTTGCCATTTTCTGCATTTTGTTTATCGGTCGCTTCTGCACAATCAGTGAAATCTAATGCGGTCTTTTTATCAAGCTCAACATGGAGATAGTAAATATTTTCTCCTGTTAGGCTTTCGATCTGTGTCTTTGTATCCGTATTGCTCAATCCTGTGCTAGCCATCTTGTCACCAAAGTAATCCATGAATTTCTCTCGATTTTCGCTTTCAACCTCTATCTTGGTAAATCCCGATTTGCAATCTTCAATCTCCATTGAGTAACCGCTTGCAATTCCCATTGCTCCATTTGTTCCTAACAGATCTAATATATACTTTTTCTGGTCAATGGTCTCAGCAAAATTTTCTTCAATCTCTAAAACAACTCTATTATCTCCTACTTTTGTATCATATTTCACACCGAGAACACTTGCTCTTTCGTTAATTCCTTCTTCTATGCTTTTTAATTCTCCTCTTGATACATCAATACCAGGATAAAATTCAACCACCAACATACCTGATTTCCCACCACCAACTTTATGTCCTGAAAAATCAATTTTACAAATAACCAAACTTGCAATGAGTGCAAGTAACACAACTGCTATGATGGTTGTCCATAGTTTCCATTTCTTCATAAATCCGTCTTTTATCCGATATATTGTTTTATTAATATCTACTTTCTTTCTGTTCTTAGAAGAAATATCAGCCGAATTCTCATTTAAAGGAGGCTTGGTAATCGGTTGTTTTGCTTCAATAGCAGCGAAATTTCTAGTTTTTAATTGTTCAATTATATTCTTTTGAAATTCGCCTATTGCCACCTTATCATCGCCTTTACTGATGTAATATGCGGAGGTCTTAAAACATACCAATAAAGTATCAGTATCAGCTTTATTCATAAGCTCTTTTACATCAGCATTATTGTTTAGCTTAATAACATTAGATAGAGGTTGTACAGCATCGTAAATAGGTAAAATTCGTGATAAACATTGTTCACCTATTGCTCTGCCATGACTAGTATTAATATTTGCAGGTTCGCGAGCAAAGGCTAATTTAACAATTTCCTGTTCACTAAGGATTCTTTTATTTTCATCGCCAAACAACCCAACTGTACCTTCTCTACTCGCTGTTTCTCCTTTGTCATTATCGTTTATTATTTGACTTCTTCTTGGTGATTTATGATCGAGGTCATCTAATGTGTCAGAAGATGTACTGTCAATCTCATTATTACCAAGATGTTCTAAATCCTCTCTCATTTGCGAAGGACTTTGATATCTTTCTTGAGGGTTAAAGTTACATGCCTTTAACACAATTTCTGCCAGTTTTCCTTCTGCATTAGCAGGCTTAGGTAATGGTTGCCCTTGCATACGCAGTTCCATGGCTCTTTCGCCATCATTATATGTTCTATCCGTTCTAAAAGGTTCAAGATTATTGTTAAGTAATTTATACATAACTATACCGAGCGAATATATGTCTACATTGGCTCCATATTTTTCACCCTTAAATACTTCTGGGGCCATATATGTATATGTACCTTTTTTTGATAATCCACTGGATGTTTTTTCGAGAGTTCTAGCTACGCCAAAATCACCCAATTTATAATCTCCTGTATCGGAAACAAATATGTTACTAGGCTTAATGTCTCTATGGATTATATTGTATTTCTTACAAACTTCTAATGCTTTACAAATATCTATACCCAACTTGATAATGTCGTCATTGCTCGGTGTATTCTTTGAGAAATACTGTCCCATTGGTTTTAGAAGTTCCATTCTAATAAAGATATCCCAACCAATTCCATCTTCGTGTTTTTTTACATCATGGTCCTCATAACTCACAATATTACTGTTACCACGAAGTTGGGACATCAATTTGAATTCCTTTACGAATTCCTCAACAAAACCATAAAAATATGATGTCACACTTTGCTCATCTAAATCATAGTTCTCTTCTCTATAACTTCTAACTTCACTCTGTGAGTTTGGAATTGATATAATTTTCATAGCGGATTTCATATCAGGAAAGTCTTTTCGTGTTACTTCGAAAACAGTTCCGAATGAACCACTTCCTAGTTCTTTCGTTATATACCATTTACCATCTATTGGTTCATACTTTTTGTAATAATTTAAGTCCATAAGCTATGTCACCCCTTATCGTCAAAAATCAGTTATCTATTTTATCAATATCTACAAATGATTTAGCCGCAAACATATATGCAAATGCAAGAATTATTTTTTGAATGGAATACACAATGTTTCTAATTTCTAATTCATATCCATAGTAAAGGATATCACTATAATATTTGCAAAGCCCTACAAATATCAAAATTGGCACTACAATAACTATAATCTTGTTTATTCGATAGTTTTTTTTGCAACAATATGTTATTTCATTAGCCAACAATAATAAGTTTCCTACAATATACAAAATAGGAATTATAAATCTATCCATTCTATAATAATGCAAAAATCGTTCTCCCTGATTCAAACCTCCATAATATATGAATGATTTTTCCAACACATTCGCTTGAGATAAGCTAAAATCATATCCGACAAACAGCACAAACACTTCAATAATTATATTTAGTACCGTTGCGGCAATTATGATTTTGGCTCCGATGCTTTTTTTCTTCAACAGAAATCCAGCGCCATGAGATACCATAACTGCTGCTGGGAGTAACAACCACCTGATATGTGCAATACCATTCATTACACTGCAAGTTCTTGCATATATAATAAACAAGACAAATGAAAATATAAATGCTGATCCTGCTATAACGTTTGAGTTAATCTTACATTTCCCATATCTCCTGGTTGACTCATTTTTTTGGTGTCTCTTATCGTCCTGTAAGTCTTTTTTAATAAACGCATCTGCATTACTTACCGATTTATCAAATACTGATACCGTATGCTCGTCTTGAAAACTATCATCTGTCGATTTGCCTTCTTCCATTATTTCGGCTTTTTCGGGTGTATCAAACATACTTACTGTTTTTCCATCTTGAAGTATATCTGTCAATTTCCCTGATGTATTGTTTTCAAAGGTTTCTTCTGTCTCATATGATATTTCTGTTTTGCTGTCTGTTAAAACAGATTCTAAAGCTCTTATCATTTCACTTGGTTTTTTGTAACGATCATTCGGCTCATATGCACAGGCCTTCAATATTACCTCTGACAATCTATTTCCGGCATTTGCAGGCCTTGGAATTGTATCGCCTTTCATTCGTCTTGCTAATGCAAGTTCTCCGTCACTATATGTTCTTTCAGTACGAAATGGTTCCATATTATTATTAAGTAAGCGATACATGACTATTCCTAATGAATATATATCAATATTTGCACCATATGGTTCACCTTTGAACACCTCCGGAGCCATATATGTATACGTTCCTTTTTTTGATAATCCGCTTGAGGTTTTTTCAAGAGTTCTTGCTACACCAAAATCACCAAGCTTAAAATCGCCTGTTTTAGATATAAAAATATTACTCGGTTTTAAATCACGGTGTATGATATTGTATTGATTACATACTTCAAGTGCTTTACATATGTCTATGCCAAGCTTTATTACTGTTTCTTCTGTTATGGGACTCTGAGTCAAATAATCGCCTAATGGGGTTAAAAGTTCCATTCGAATCAATATATCCCAACCTATGTCATTTTCGTGCTTAATTACCTCATGATCCTCATAACTTACAATATTGCTTTGTCCGCGAAGTTCGGACATAAGCTGTATTTCCTTAATGAATTCTTCAACAAATCCATAAAAGTAAGATGTAACGCTTTTATCATCTAAATCAAAATTATCTTTTTTAAAAGATACAACCTCACTTGCATTTGTCGGAATTGAAATAACCTTCAATGCCGCCTTTATATTTCCGAAATCCCGTCTCTCAATTTCAAAAACAGTTCCGAAAGCTCCCCTACCAAGTTCTTTAGTTATGTACCATTTCCCATCAATTGGTTCATATTTCTTGCAATAATTTATATCCACAGCCATTCTCCTTATATAGTTTTCATTTCATTCAAAAAGTACTAGTTTCATTCTGATTAAAGAAATATTATCATACTCATTCCACTGAACGGTAAAATCATCTGAAAAGTTATTCGCACTTCCAATACTTGATAATCTACCATCTGAAAGTAAACTTTCCAAGAAACTATAACTTAATTGTGTACCGCCAATGCCGTTATTGTATTTATCTTCTCCGTATAGTTCATAAACGGACTTATATGAATCACCGATCTTGATTCCTGACTTTGTTTCAAAAGTAACATTTGAATTATCATATACTGTTATTTCCATGACCATGCAATCATTTAGCACTGCCGTGGTGTTTGTTGGATTGGCAATCAATACATTGATTTTTTGAACGCCCTTATTTAACGTGTATGAACTATATGTAGCTGAATCTAATGTATCAGAATTTATATCAGCAAAATCAGGTTTCCAGCCCAAATCAAACAACTGGTTTGCTTTAAATGGCATTGAGTACTCAACATCGTTTAATGTAAATTTATATAGTTCTTTAACATCTTCAAGTGATTTGAGTCCATATTTTGAATTACTAAATTGTGTTGTTGCTTCACCAACTTCTGAATAAGTAAATTTGAATACTATACTATCATCATCTTTAGTTTTAAATTTAGAATTCTCATCGAATTCTCCAAGATCCATTGCAGTTGGATCAAAAATAAATTCAAAATTTTGGAATCCCTTATTTACTTCATACATTGCATATCCATATTTCTTTTCACCTGCAACTATGGTGGTCATTATCTTTTCGCCTATTTCATCATCTAATCTAAACAATGAAATCCCAGCATTGCTGACATCTTCTCCATCGCACAAGGACTCATCGCCGAGCAATGAACCAAAACTAAAATCTTCATCACCAGCATTATCAACAGTAAACCATAAAAGTATAAATTCTTTTCCTGGATCCGGTTGAGTCATAGAAAATGTTGTATCATATTTTTCAACCGATTCCAATGTTATGCTTACATCATTATATATCACAGTGTCACCAACACCGTATTCTTCTATTTTATTATTTTTAACATCTGTTGTGCTACACTTTGAAAGAATAACACAAAGGAGGATAATTATGACTATTCCTGCTATCCCGAAATACCATTTCTTCTTAACCATTTCGAGAATTGGATTTGTTGTCTTCTTATCTTCGGAAGGGAGAACATAAAATTCATTGGTGTCAACACTGTTTTCTTCAACATCATTAACACAATTCAAATCTTGTGATGTATCTTTTGAAATCTCATTTTTAAACACTCCAACGGTTTGTTCTTCCTGTTGTAATGCATATCCACATCCTTGACAAAACTTCTGTCCATCGACTAATTTGTTACCACAGTTGGGGCAAAAATTCATTGACATATTGACACCTCTTTTTATATATTAATAAAACACGCCTTAATTATTAAAGCATTCAATTATTCTCAGTCTTATATAAATTTTTTATAATTTTTTACTAAAACAACATGAAAGGTAGCACCCAAACGCATTACATCCGGATGCTACCCACAAGGCATTAACCAAAATTAGACATAGTCTGTTTCAGTGACTGGTCTGTGTTTTCAAGCTGTGTAGCTGCTGTGTCCATCAGCTTTGCATAGCCTTCAAGCATATCAGAGAAGTTCGTGAATGTTGACTGCATGCTTTCAAATTTTGATAAGAACGCATCTTGCGCCTCACCTTTCCATGTTTCATTAAGACCATTAACAAGAGTCTTAAGCTTAGCAATTACATCATCATGCTCACTCTTGTAAGTACGAACGTCAGTTGCCTTCTGTCTTAATGTTTCCGGTGTTACCTGAATTACTGCCATTTTTAACAGCCTCCTTAATAGAATTTATATTTATCCAGCACGAATGCTGTATAAATCTTAATAAATAGAATTGATCAAATTCTTTCCTGATTGATCTGTTTTTCTCATTTCTTCTGCAACTTTATCCATTAATGTTGCAAATTCTTCTAAAGCTTCCTCAAAACTGTCATATACTGGTTGCATGCTCAAAAACTTACTTACAAATGCATTTTGAGCCTCACCTTGCCATACCTCACCTATATTCATAACAAGATTTGTAATCTTTGTCATGACATCCTGATGAGCTTCTTTATATTGCCGAATTTGGCTACTTTTCTCCGACATAGTTGCCGGATTTACTAAAATTGTCCCTGCCATTACAATCACCTCTCTATATTATTTTGCCACTCTTAGTGGCCAATTGTCTTCACCATTTCTATCATAAATTGTTCTTCCGTTACTGTTCGCTTCATACTCAGCCAAAGTACAAACTTTCCCTGTACCTGGATTTGCAATTAATAAATCAGAAGAAGTTAAACTATCTGGATTTGCTCCACTCTTAATTCCAATGGCAACCATAGAATGTCCATAATCACTGCTTGATCTTCGAACTCTTATAACAACTGGATTTCCTGCAGTGAGCTGATTTCCAACTTCCTTAAGTTGCTCGTTTCTGGTGTATGCTGTACTGCCAGGTATTGATTTTGTTTCTGGCCATGTTGCACCTACCCCATTTTGCCATCCATTATCTGGATCAACATACTGCCCTTTTGTAAAAGCACCTACCATTGCATCAGATGTAGATGTACAGTTTTTATTTGTATCTTGCTTCATAACATATTCTTCATTAAAGCATTCTACAACATTGTAATCTGAATATGCACCAGGTGTTAGATCTTTGCTAGAACCAGTATACATCTTCATATTTTCTGGTATTTCAAGCTCATTATCTGATATTGTACTATTAGAAAGATTATCTGTACTTGAATGGTTACTATTAGTGTTTTCACTCGTGTTTTCGTGATTGCTACCACTCGAATTAGAAGAAGAATTATTAACGACTTCTTCTTCGGCATGTGCAACAACCGTAAGCCATCCTTTCAACCACTCGCCTATTTTTTCTAGAACAATTACAGTCGAAGACCAACAAAGAATGCTTGGTGCAGTTATAAACAACCCTGCCACCGCCGCATATTTCGCAATCTTGTTTTTGGTGAAAAATTCTTTTATACTTTGAGTGGTATCTTCTATATAGTCCTTTATCTTGTCGACAATTGATTGAGTTTCACTACCAATACTCCCATCTGAATCAACAAAAGTGTTTGAGACAGTCACGAACGCATTACAATATTGTTCTGATAATGTTATCTGTTTATAGAGCGATGTGTTTAGCTTGCTAAGTGTACCCTTTATGTTTTCCTTAGAAGCTACTTCAAAATCAAGACCGCTTATTACTGAATCTAATCTTTTTTGCGCACTCTCTGTCTCGGATTGCATCTTTTTTAGTTGATTTTTTATTTGGCCTAAAGCAATCTTTTTAAGAAAGATATTAGCCATATAATCACCTCACATTTAGTGATTTCTTATGTAATCACCACTATTAAACATCTCTGCCTCATCAGCTCTTCTGTTGACTAGTCCAGGCAGGACTTTGCCACCGCCCTTAACATATTCTCCAAGTTTTGCACCAACTTTATCAAACTCTCCATTGATTAAGAGTTTACTCAGTCCAGAACCGTTTGTCATCCATCCTGAACCACAATTAAAGCTAAAACTCAATAGAGCATCATACTGGCATTGTGTTAACTGAATGTTGTTTTTAGTTACAAATTTCTTAAGACTATTGTTAAAACCTTGCATATCTTGTCTCATTAATTCAAGTGCTTGTGACTCTGTAATTCCGTTTGCATACATTTGATACTCTGCATCATTCTTAATTACATGACCATATCCAATAGTATCCTTGCCTGCAGGACATACATAAATTGTACTTGAGTATCCCTCATATGTTCCAACAAATCTTAACAAATCGTCTGTTGGTTCATAATTTGTAGGATCAAATGCTGATGGTCCACCTGAAGTTTCCGGTTTTGGTTCCGGTTTCGTCTCTGTCTTTGATTCAGTTTCAGTTTCTGTTTCCGGTTTTGACTCAGGCTCAGGCTTAGGCTCTGACTCAGGCTTAGATTCGTTATTTGAAGAATCATTAATTGTGGAGTTATCTTGGTTTGATGTATTGGTTGTTGGTACGGTACTCGCATCTCCTCCACCAAACAAG
This sequence comes from uncultured Ruminococcus sp., assembly GCA_902797885.1. Lineage (GTDB taxonomy): Bacteria > Bacillota > Clostridia > Monoglobales > Monoglobaceae > UMGS1820. The sequence goes on along the minus strand of CADBUP010000177.1, from coordinate 545 downwards.
TTTCGTATCCACTGTGCCACACGCTCCAAAAAAGTAATGGTTGATGTAAATGTAAGAATAGTAGGGCCTACGAGAAACAATCCGGTGACTGCACCATATTTTGCTATTTTGTTGTTAAGAATAAATTCTTTTATTGACTTTGCTGAATCTTCAACAAAATCCTTCACCCTTTCAAAAACAGACTGCGATTCACTTCCAAATTTACCATCCGAATCTACCAATGTGTTTGCTACATTAAGAAAAGATGTACTATATTTCTCAGAAAGCAAGATTTGTTTTGCAAGTGACGAATTAAGCTTGTTCATTAAACTTTTGATATTATGTTTAGAGGCAACCTCGAAATCGAGTCCACTAATGGCTGATTCAACCTTCTTCTGGGCAGATTCAGTTTCTGACTGCATTTTTTTAATTCTATTATTAATGCTGTTAACTGATCCTTTTTCTAACATAATGTTTCCCATTACTACACCTCCAAACAATTATAATCAATCGTTAATCTTATCAATATTCTCGTTAACAAATTTTCTAAATTTGAATTCTTCTGT